>NZ_BPRD01000122.1 GCF_022179745.1 Methylorubrum podarium | reverse complement strand
CCCTCGAACAACGCCAACGGCAACACCCTCGATGCGCAGGGCCGCCTGATCACCTGCGAGCACCGCACCTCGCGGGTCGTGCGGCGGGAGACCGACGGCAGCCTCACCGTGCTGGCGGATCGCTACGCCGGCAAGCGGCTGAATGCGCCCAACGACGTCGTGGTCGCCCGCGACGGCGCCCTCTGGTTCACCGATCCGAGCTACGGCATCGATCAGGCCGAGGAGGGCGAGCCGCGCCCGTCCGAGCAGAAGGGCCGCTTCGTCTTCCGCCTCGCCCCCGGCGGGTCCCTCGCGGTCGTCACGGACCGGTTCGTGCAGCCGAACGGACTCGCCTTCTCGCCGGACGAGCGGATTCTCTACGTCAGCGAGTCGGCCAACCGCGAAGGGGCACCGGGCGAGATCCGGGCCTTCGACGTCTCGGACGAGCGGCTCTCGAACGAGCGCGTCTTCGTCACCGTACCGAACGGCGTGCCGGACGGCCTCAAGGTCGATGCCGAGGGCCGGGTCTATGCCGGCACCGGCGACGGCGTGCGGATCTGGTCGGCCGAGGGCCGCCCGGTCGGCCACATCCCGACCGAGGGGCCCTGCGCCAACATCGCCTTCGGCGGTCCGGACGGGCGGCGGCTGTTCGTCTGCGCGGGCAAGCGGGTGCTCGCCGTCGAGACAAAGGTCCGCGGCGCCGCGACCCGCGCCTGAAGGAGGCCGCCATGACGATCCGCCTCGCCAGGCGCGCGCTGCTCGCCTCCGCCGCGGCCCTCGCCGCGGCGCGGACGATGGCGACGCGGCCTGTCCGCGCGCAACCGGCGACCGGGCCGGTCGGCGCTCTCGACCTCGTCGTCGCTGCGCGGGCGCCGACGACGCCGACCGGGCTGACGCTCTCCAATGACGGCCGGATGTTCCTGTTCATGCCGCGCTTCGACGAGACGACGGTGTTCACCGCGGGCGAGCTGTCTCCGGACGGGCGGGTCGTGCCCTATCCGAGCGAGGCGGCGAACCGGCCCGATCCGTCGCGGCCCGCCGAGACGCTGTTCCACGTCCCCAACGGGGTTTTCGACCGCAACAACCGCCTCTGGCTGCTCGATGCCGGGCTGATGGCCTCGTCCGGCGAGCCGGTCCCCGGCGCGGCCAAGCTCGTCTGCATCGATCCGGCCACGAACCGGATCCTGCGCACGATCTCCCTGCAATCGGTCGTGACCAAGACCTCCTCGCTCAACGACCTGCGGGTCGATGTCCGGCCCGGCCGCGAGGTCGCCTACGTCACCGATCAGGGGCAGGACGGCGAGGGTGCGCTGATCGCCGTGGATCTCGCGAGCGGCCGCGCCGTGCGGCGCCTCGCGGGCCATGCCAGCACGCGATCGGTGCCCGGGCTCCTCAAGATCGTCGAGGGCCGGGTGCTGCTCAAGCGCGCGGCCGACGGCACGACGAGCCCGATCGAGGGTGGCGCCAACGGCATCGCGCTGAGCCCCGACGGTAAGCGGCTCTACTACACGCCGCTGATGAGCCGGCGCCTCTACGCGGTCGAGACCGCCGCGCTGCTCGATGCGGGACAGGACGACGCGGCGGTCGCGGCGACGGTGACGGATCTCGGCGAGAAGGGCCTGACCGGCGGGTTGATCGCCGATTCGCGCGACCGGATCTATCTGAGCCTGCAGGAGTTCAACGGCATCGGCCGCCGCGACCCGGACGGCCGAATCGAGGTCCTCGCCACCGATCCGCGCCTGATCTGGCCGGACACGTTCTGGATCACCGGCGACGGCTGGCTCTATCTCTCCTCCGCCCAAGCCAACCGCCGCCCGGAGCACAACGGCGGCATCGACCGGCAGGAGCCGCCCTACGCGATCTTCCGGATGCGGATCGATGCCGGGCCGGCGTGAGGCAGGATAGACCTCCGCCGTCATCGCGAGCGTCAGCGAAGCAATCCAGCGGCGCGACCTTTTCGGAGAGGGCGCGCCCTGGATGGCCTCGGCTCCGCCTCGCCATGACGGAGAGGACGATCGGTCGACCGAGAGTGTCTTACTTCCCCGCCAACGCGTCCTTCACCAGGGCGCTCGCGCGGCCGAAATCCATGCGGCCGGTATACTTGCCCTTCAGGGCCGCGATCACCTTGCCCATGTCCTTCGGGCTCTCGGCGCCCGTCTCGGCGATGGCGTCGGCGATCGCGGTGCGGGTCTCCGCCTCGTCCAGCTGCTGCGGCAGGAAGGTCTGGATGATCTCGGCCTCGGCGCGCTCGCTCTCGGCGAGTTCGGGCCGGCCGCCCTGCTCGTAGACGCCGGCGGCCTCCTGGCGCTGCTTGATCATCTTCTGCAGGAGCGCGAGGATCTCCTCGTCGCTCGTCTGGCCCTTGCCCTCGCCGCGCGCGGCGATGTCGCGATCCTTGAGCGCCGCCTGAATCATGCGGACCGTCGAGAGCTTCTGCTTCTCGCCGGCCTTCATGGCCTCCTTCATCTCGGCGGTGATGCGCTCGCGCAGCATGATGACGTCACTCCTGTCAAAAGGTTCGGCGCGGATGCTCCGCTTGTCCGGGGCATTGCGCGGGGCGGCTTCCGCGCCCAGATTGACCCGGACGCGGCCGGCTCGCTATGAGCCCCGCGAGAGATCGCCTTGCCCCGCGGCCCGATGATGCGGCCGCGCGAGGCCGCGGACATAAGCCGGATCGGACCCATGCTGCAAGACGAACCCGCGACCCTGCGCGCCGATCCCGCGCGCACGAACCTCGCGCCCAAGACCCCGGAGCCGTGGAGCGAGCCGCTCGTCACGGCGCTGCTCGTGCTGGCCGACGGCACCGTTCTCGAAGGCTTCGGCATCGGCCAGACGGGGATCGCCGACGGCGAGGTCTGCTTCAACACGGCGATGACGGGCTATCAGGAGATCCTGACCGACCCGTCCTATGCCGGGCAGATCGTCACCTTCACCTTCCCGCATATCGGCAATGTCGGCACCAACGACGAGGATCTGGAGAGCCTGGACCAGGCGCCGGCCTCCGGCGTGCGCGGCGCGGTGATCGCGTCGGCCGTCACCAAGCCGTCGAACTGGCGCTCCTCCTCCCACCTCGACGGCTGGCTCAAGGCCCGCGGCATCGTCGGCATCACCGGCATCGACACCCGGGCGCTGACCGCGCTGATCCGCGACCGCGGCATGCCGAACGCCGTCATCGCTAACGATCCCGAGGGCCGGTTCGACCGCGAGGCGCTGAAGGCCCGCGCCGCCGCGCTGGCGCCGATGGAGGGTCTCGACCTCGTGCCGCCGGTGACCTCCCGCGACGTCTCGGCCTGGACCGAGACCGTCTGGGCGGTGAAGGGCGGCTACGGCTCGCGGGCGCCGGGCCAGGGCCTCAAGGTCGTGGCGATCGATTACGGGGTGAAGCGCAACATTCTGCGCCTGCTCGCGCAAGCCGGCTGCGACGTCACCGTGGTGCCTGCTACCACCAAGGCCGAGGACATCCTCGCGCTGAAGCCGGACGGCGTGTTCCTCTCCAACGGCCCCGGCGATCCGGCCGCGACCGGCGAATACGCCGTGCCGGTGATCCGCAAGCTGCTCGACGAGCGGGTGCCGACCTTCGGCATCTGCCTCGGCCACCAGCTCATGGGCCTCGCGCTCGGCGGGCGCACGGTGAAGATGGGCCAGGGCCATCACGGCGCGAACCACCCGGTGAAGGACCACACCACCGGCAAGGTCGAGATCGTCTCGATGAACCACGGCTTCGCGGTCGATCCCAAGAGCCTGCCCGCGACGGCGGTCGAGACCCACGTCTCGCTGTTCGACGGCTCGAATTGCGGTCTCTCGCTCACCGACCGCCCGGCCTTCTCGGTGCAGCACCACCCGGAGGCCTCGCCGGGCCCGCGTGACAGCCACTACCTATTCGAGCGCTTCGTGAAGCTGATGCGCGAGAACCGGCCCGAGACGGCCGCGTAGTCCATCGACCGACGGCGGCCCCCACACCGCCGTCCCCACGTCACAAAAAACCCCACCTTGCCCCCCATCCCTCGGTCCATGGCCGGATCGGACAAGAATCAGCGGCCGGTATCATTGGGGGCTTGCCGGATGACGCTCGACGACGCGCGCG
>NZ_BPRD01000121.1 GCF_022179745.1 Methylorubrum podarium | reverse complement strand
CTGCACCACCCCCACCCCGAGCCCCTCCCCACAAGGGGGAGGGGACAGGCCTTAATCTTGCCGAGGAGATCAACCGGAAGCCGTAGCTGCCCGACCGATCCGATCAGCTGGACAGGTATTCGGGCCGGCGGTCGGTCTCCATGGCCCGGTAGGGCGACAGGTCGGGCTCCACCGGCGGCCGGGCGAAGGCTTTGGCGGCGAGGTTGCGCAGGCCCGGATGGCTCGCCGCGCGCAGGCCCACGTGCAGGAGACGGATGCCGAGCCGGCTGTGCGGGTTCATCATCCGCGGTGCGATCTTCGGCACGCCCTGGGCCTTGCCCACCATCGGGCGCATGGCCCGCTCGTAGGCGGCGAAGGCGCCGGCGACATCGCTCTCGCGGGACATCTCGCCGGCCAGGACATAGGCCCCGGTGATCGCCAGAGTCGTGCCGATGCCGGCCAGCGGGGTGGCGCACCACGCGGCATCGCCCGTCAGGACGACGCGTCCCTTCGACCAGGCCGTCATCCGCACCTGGCGCAGGACGTCGAAGTAGAAGTCGTCCGTCGCGTCCAGCGCGGCGAGCACGCGCGGCGCCTCCCAGCCCGCACCCGCGAACCGCGCGCGCAGGAAGGCCCGCTGCCGGTCGGGCTCCCAATCCTGCTCGCCGCCCGGCGGCTGCTGGATCATCAGCATCGCCCGCGTGGTGCCGTGCCGGTCGGGACGAAGGGAGACGCCCCGGCCCTCCGTGGCGTTGTACCAGCGCCACATCCTGTCGTCGTCGGCGGTCCGGGGGATCGTGAGATAGGCGATGGTCAGGTCCATCCAGCGCGGTCGGTTCTCGCCGGGGAAGACGCGCTCGCGGGTCGAGGACCCGACTCCTTCGGCGACGATCACCGCGTCGTAGCGCTCGGTCCGTCCGCTGGCGAAGGCGACGGTCGCGCCCTCCGCGTCCTGCTCGACGCGCGCCACGCTATCGCCGAAGCGGAAGGCGGCCTGCCCGCGGGCGGCCTCCCAGAGGAGACCGGCGAGATCGCCGCGCAGGATCTCCATCTCGGCGGTGGGCCCGTCCCCGTCGATCTCCGTCCTGGCGAAGCGGGCGACGACCCGGCCGCGGCCATCGACCCAGGTGGTGCCTTCCTCGCCGGTGCCGCGCTCCAGGGCCGCCTGGTCCAGCCCCATCCGCCGCAGCACCTCGCGCCCGACGCCGCGCACATCGACGTTCTGGCCGCCGTCGCGGAATTCGGGCGCCCGCTCGACGACGGTGACGTCGAAGCCTGCGCGGCCGAGCCAGAACGCGGCGGTGTTGCCGGCCACGCTGGCCCCTGTGATCAAGACGCGGCGCGGCATCGGCACAAACCCGTTTCCGATCGATCCGCGGCGCACCCGGCCCCGGCACCGGGGATATGTGCGCATGCGGGCGAAAGCCCAGCGGAATCCTGCGCCATGCGCCGTCACGACGCCGCGACGGGGCGGCCCCCTCGTTCCGCCCTTGCCTGGGGCCCTCGCCTCGCGCCCGCATCTGTGCTGAAAGGGCACCGCTTCCCGGACCGCAACGAGGCCCCATGATCCGCCGGCTCTACGAGTGGATACTCGCGCTCGCCGCCAAGCCCTCGGCGCCCTGGGCGCTCGGGGCGGTGGCCTTCGCGGAGAGTTCGTTCTTCCCCGTCCCGCCGGACGCGATGCTGGTGCCGATGGCGGTGAGCCGGCCGGACCGGGTCTGGCTCTACGCCACCATCGCCACCGTCGCCTCGGTGCTCGGCGGGCTGGTCGGCTACGCGATCGGCGCGCTGCTGTTCGATTCGGTCGGGCAGTGGCTGTTCAACCTCTACGGCCTCGCCGACAAGGCACAGACCTTCCAGGCCTCCTACGCCACCTACGGGCACTGGGTGATCCTGTTGAAGGGTCTCACCCCGATCCCCTACAAGCTGGTCACCATCACCTCGGGCTTCGCCCACTACTCGCTGTTCTGGTTCACGGTTCTCTCGCTCGTGACCCGGGGCGCGCGCTTCTTCCTGCTCGCCTGGCTGCTCGGGCGCTACGGCATCGGCATCCGCGCGGTGCTCGACCGGCACCTCAACGTGGTGGCGGGGCTGTTCGCCGCCGTGGTGATCCTGGGCTTCGTCGCCTTCAAGGTGATGCTGTGAGCCGCATCCCCCTCCGCGCCGCCGCCGTCGCCGTGGCGCTCGGCGCTGCGCTGACCGTCGGCGGCGCCCTCGTGTTCGAGCACGGCCTCGGCTACGTGCCGTGCAAGCTCTGCCTGACGGAGCGGGTGCCCTATTACCTCGCCGCGCCGCTGGCGCTGGTCGCCGCCCTGCTCCCGCCGCGGCCCGCCCGCTTCCTCCTCGGCCTCGTGGCCGTGGTGCTGATCTACGGGGCCGGTCTCGGCGTGTATCACGCGGGGGCGGAGTGGGGATTCTGGCCGGGACCCAACGATTGCGGCGGCGGCTCCGGCCCCGGACCGGCGGATGTGGCGGACTTCCTGAAGAACCTGGAGACCGTGCGGCCGGTCGATTGCACGGCCGCCGCGTGGCGCTTCCTCGGTCTCTCGCTCGCCGGCTGGAACGCCGTGATCGCGGCCGGCCTCGGTCTCCTCGCCGCGGCGGCCGCGCTCGTCGCTCAGCCGTCGAGGGGCCCGCACCAGCCGGGCAGGTAGCCCGCATCCGGCGCTTTCGCGAGGCGCAGGGCGTCCTCCATCGCCGCGGTGAAGTCGCGCTCGACCGCCTTCCGCTTCAGGTTGCGCCGGAGGTAGTCGGCCCACAGGAACTCGCTGAAGGGCGTCGTGTCCTTGGCGAAGCCGCCGGCCCGGCGCAGCTCGCCCGCGAGGCTGCGGAACGGGTCGTCGGCGAGATCGGCGATCGCCTTGGGGATGTCGTCGAAGCCGACCCGGACGCCGGCGGCGTCGTAGGGGTGGACCCAGGCCTTGTGGTCGGCCACCGTCCAGAAGGCGTCCTTGTCGAGCTTGTGCAGGTCGGCGACGATGGTCACCACCACGTCCTTCTCCCCCTCTTCCTGCAGCGCGCGGGCGAGGTGGTGATGATCGATCACGTAGTGCTTCTTCTTGGGCCCGAGCAGCACCGGGATCATGTGCGAGCCGAGGAACTCCGCCTTCTTCTTCGGGTCGTGTTCCCGCCAGCGGCGGCGCTTCTCGGCCACCTCGCGGTAGCCCACCGTGATCTGCGTCGGGCGCAGCTCCGCGATCGGCACGGAGATGAGCAGGGGTTCACGGGGCGCCATCGATGTCTCCAATCCTGTTCCAGCCTCGGCCGTGAAGCGCCGCGCCGCCGGATCGTCCGGCAAGCCCGATCCGGGCACCGCGGAGACCGGCTTGCGGGAGGGCGCGGGTGGCGGCTCGGGGATCGCTGGATTTGCGGGGAGCGGACCCTCGCGGTCCGCGCTCGAACGAGCGGCCACGCATCACGGTTGCGCGAGACTTAGGGTCGCATTTTCAGTGTCAAGACCCGGAAGCACCCGGAAAAAGGGGCGACATCGGTATTTTAATCCCGTTGTCATCGAGGGGATCTTGCCGGAAGACAAGTTAGGCGCAAGTCGCGTGTCCGGATCACGGCCCGGCGGCGTTTCGGCGATGGGAAGATTGGCATGGCATCCGTCTCGACCGGAAGTGAGCCGTCGGCGGCGCCACGCGCGCAGGGGCCGCGTCCCCTGATCGGCCTCGACCTGCTCCGCTTCGGCGCGGCCTGCCTCGTCATGCTCTACCACCTCGGCTGCACCGCCTGGATGGTCCCGTCGAGCGAGGCGGCCGTTCTCGTCGGGTCGCCGATCCCGTTTCCGACCCTGCTGCCCGTCAGCGCGCAGGGCTGGGTCGGCGTGCAGATGTTCTTCGTGATCTCGGGCTACGTCATCGCCTATTCCGCCTCGAACGCGAGCGCGTCGCGCTTTCTCACCGGGCGCATCCTGCGCCTGATGCCGGGCGTCTGGTTCTGCGCCACCGTCTCCTTCGGCCTCGCGCTGCTCTTCTTCCCGGACTCCGTGTGGATCCTGCTCGAGCGCTATGGCCGCACGCTGATCCTGTTCCCGGTCCCGCGCTGGATCGACGGCGTCTACTGGACGCTCGGCATCGAGATCGTGTTCTACGCCCTGGTCTACCTCCTGCTGTGCCTGAACCGGTTCGAACGGCTGGAGCCGGTGGTCATGGCGGTCGGCGTCATCAGTGCGCTCGCGTGGCTGCTGGCGGCGGCGCCGGTCTTCCCGGACCTCGACCGGATCATCAGCACGCGCATCGCCAAGCTCGTTCTCGTCACCCATGGCTGCCACTTCGCCCTCGGCGTGCTGCTGTGGAGCGCGGCGCGGCAGGGTTTGACGGTCACCCGCATGGCCGCCCTCGCCGTATGCCTGACGGGGGCCTTCCTGCAGATCCGCTACGATGCCGGCTTCGTCGGCGCCTCGCTCGGCCTCGACCGGAGCCCGGCGATGCCGTGGCTCTTCTACGCCGTCTTCATGGGCCTGTTCTGCCTGTCGATTCGCGTCAACACCGCGCTGACCGACATCGCCCCCGGACTCGGGCGGCGGTTCCGCGATCTCGGTCTCGCGACCTACCCGCTCTACCTGCTGCACACCTTCGTCGGCGCGCTGACGATGCGGTTCCTGCTCGCTCACGGCCTGCCGCCGGCCGTGGACCTCGCGGGCGGCATCCTCGTGGCCGTCGCCGCGTCCCTGGTGGTGTCGCGGCGGGTCGAGCCGCCCCTGCGGGCCCGGCTCGGACGCGCCGTCGAGACGGTGGGCACCAAGTTGCGCAGCCGCGGCCTGGTATTGGGCGCCCTCACCCGCTGAGAGGCTGCCAGCCCAGGTGGGCGGCCCCGCACGAACCGCCGCTCAGCGATCGCCGAGACCGCCCATGGCGCAGACCGTGGTCCATTCGGACTCCGTCACCGGCTGGACCGAGAGGCGCGAGTTGGTGACGAGGGCCATATCCTTGAGCGCGGCCTCCGCCTTGATCGCGTCGAGGGTCACGGGGCGCGGCATCGGCGCCACCGCCCGCACGTCGACCATGCCGAAGCGTCCGCTCTCGTCGGTATGGTCGGGATAATAGGGCCTGATGACCTCGACGACGCCGACGACGGCCTTGCCCTCGTTGGAATGGTAGAAGAAGCCGCGCTCGCCGACCTGCATCGCCTGCATCTGCTTCTTGGCGAGGTGGTTGCGCACGCCGTTCCAGAAGGTGCCGGCCTCCCCCGCCTCGACCTGCTGGTCCCACGACCAGGTCGAGGGCTCGGACTTGAACAGCCAGTAGGCCATGGCGCGGGACGGCTCCGTGGAAAAAAGCGCTCCCGCTTATCGAAAATCCGGCCGCGCATGAAGGGCGCGCGCCGCCTCGCCCCCAGGCCGCGCGGCGGAAGGGCCGCTCAGGCGGTCTCCGCTTTGAGCGGCCGCGACAGCAGGCGTGCCATCGCCGCATCCACGGTCAGCGCCCCGGCCACCACCGCGGCGACCGCCTCGGCCACGGGCATCTCGATGTCCCGCGTCCGGGCGAGGCCAACCAGCGCCTGCGCGGTGAAGGCGCCCTCCACGAGCTTGCCGCCCGCGGCCTCCTCGGGCGTCGCGCCTTTCCCCAGGCGCTCGCCGAAGGCGAAGTTGCGCGATTGCGGCGAGGAGGCGGTGAGCACGAGGTCGCCCAGGCCCGACAGGCCCATCAACGTCTCCGCCCTTCCGCCATAGGCGCGGGCAAAGCGCATCAGTTCGGCGAAGGCGCGGGCGATCAGCGCGGCGCGGGCACTCTCGCCGAGACCGCGGCCCGCGACGATGCCGGCCGCGATCGCGAGCACGTTCTTGCCCGCTCCCCCCACCTCGACGCCGCGCACGTCGTCGGTGTGGTAGAGCCGGAAGGCCGGTCCCGAGAGCAGGCCGGCGAGCCGCGCCGCGCTGGCGCCGTCCTCCGCCGCCAGCGTCACGGCCGTGGGCAGGCCGCGGGCGACGTCGGAGGCGAAGCTCGGTCCCGACAGCACCGCGACCGTCGCACCGGCCGGCAGCACCTCCGCCGCCACGGCGCTCATGAAGGCGTCGCTGCCCCGCTCGATCCCCTTGGCGCAGAGCACCACCGCGGCGCCGGGCGCCAGCGAGGGCGCGAGCCCGGCCAGCACGCCGCGCAGGGTCTGGGCCGGCACGACGAGCAGCACCGTGCCGGCCTGCGCCAGGGCGGCCGCCTCGGCGGTGGCCCGCACGCCCGGATGCAGGGCGACGCCGGGCAGGTAGCGCTCGTTGGCACGGACCTGCTCCATCCGCGCGGCTGCCGCCGCATCGCGCATCCAGAGCGTCACCGGACGGCCCGCCGCGGCGGCGGCGTTGGCCAGCGCCGTGCCCCAGGATCCACCGCCGACGACGGCGACGACGTCTTCCCGCCGCTGCGTGCCTGACGTCATGTCTGCCTCCATCGGGAACCCGGTGCGACCCGCCCGGTCACGGTCACGGTGCCGGTCCTGCACCGGATCGTCCGGTAGGCGATAACGCCCTGCCGCCGGAAGTGCGAGCGTCGATCCGCGATCTCGAGAGGCCCGCCGGTCTCGAGAGCATCACGGTCCATCGTCGGCCCGGCGGGCGACGTTCCTCGGTTCCACGTTGGACCGGCAGAGACCGGAATCACAGTTTTTTGATGCCGATCGGAGCGGGAAGATTTTCGGCAGCCAGACCCGGGAAAACGCAGCAATTGATCTATGTAAAGGGCATGCACTTAATGTTCGTGACCGAGCTTTGCTGGATCACTGCCTTATCGTCTCCTCGTAGATGCTTTCACTGCGTTTTCGCAATAGCCAAGCACCGACGTGGATCAATTTGTCGCTTTGCCTCCGTGTTTTTTCAATCACCATGACAGCGTTACTACATAACCGTTCGAAAAAGCCGGCGGAATTCACATTTGATTAATGAACATAATCGAAAACAGGTTCCGTTGAACGACCTGACTCCAGGATCCCCCCACGCCATGGCGCTCTTCCATTCCGAGCAGGCTTCCATCCTCGCCGCCGTCGATCGTGCCATGGGACGCATCGAGTTCGCGATGGATGGCACCATCACCGACGCGAATGCCAACTTCCTCGCTCTCGTGGGCTACACCCTCGATGAGGTGCGCGGTCGCCCGCACGCGACGTTCGTGCCGCCGGAACAGCGCGAAAGCCCGGAATACAAGGCGTTCTGGGACGCGCTGCGCCGCGGCGAGTTTCAGGCCAGCGAGTTCCGCCGCATCGCCAAGGACGGCCGGCCGATCTGGATCCAGGCCTCCTACAACCCGATCCTCGACCGGGGCGGCCGGCCCTACAAGGTGGTGAAGTTCGCCAGCGACATCACGGCCCAGACCCAGCGCAATGCCGGCTACGCGGGGCAGATCGCCGCGATCAACCGGTCCCAGGCGGTGATCCAATTCGACCTCGACGGCACGATCACGGACGCCAACGAGAATTTCCTCACGACGATGGGGTACCGGCTCGACGAGATCCGGGGCCGGCATCACAGCCTGTTCGTCGATCCCGAGGAGGCCAAGAGCGGCGCCTATGCCACCTTCTGGAAGTCGCTCGCGAACGGGACCTTTCAAGCCGGCGAGTTTCAGCGGTTCGCCAAGGGTGGCCGGTCGGTCTGGATCTACGGCAGCTACAATCCGATCCTCGACAGCGACGGCCGCCCCTGCGCCGTGGTGAAGTTCGCCAGCGACGTGACCCAGGCCGTGACGGATCGCCGTCGGCGCGCCGACGGCCAGCGCTCCATCGAGGCCGACCTCGGCTCCATCACCGGCGCGATGTCGAATGTCAGCCGCCAGGCCAGCGAGACGGCGGCGGCGGTGGCCGTCACCTCCAACAACGTCCAGTCGGTCGCCGCGGGCGCCGAGGAATTCGCGGCCTCGATCTCGGAGCTGAGCCGCCACGCCTCGCAGGCCAAGATCGCCGCCGACGCGGCCGTGACCCGCGCCGAGGAGGCGGGCGGCATCGTCAGCGGCCTGACCGCCACCGCCGAGCGCATCGGCGAGGTGGTCTCGGTCATCCGCTCGATCGCCGACCAGACCAACCTGCTCGCCCTCAACGCCACCATCGAGGCGGCCCGCGCCGGAGCGGCCGGCCGCGGCTTCGCGGTGGTCGCCACCGAGGTAAAGGCGCTGGCGAGCCAATCCT
>NZ_BPRD01000120.1 GCF_022179745.1 Methylorubrum podarium | reverse complement strand
CCCCCGAAGGGGGTCGGGTGAGGGGCGGCTCAGGTTCTTCCGAAAGCGTCGCTCCCCTCTCCCGCCTTGCATCCGCGAGGCAGCCTCCCCCGCGGAGGGGGGAGGGTTGTGATGCCCCTACCCCTCCCAGCCGTAATCCCGCGCATCCGTCGCGGTGCGGTGGAACGCCAGCCGCCGGTCGTATTCCAGCGGGTCCTTCGGCTGCACCAGGGCACCGGGCGGCACGTTGAGCCAATCCACGAGGCGGGTCAGCATGAAGCGCATGGCCGCGCCCCGCGCCAGGATCGGCAGCGCCGCGATCTCGGCCGGCTCCAGCTTCCGCACCGCGTCGTAGCCCGCGATCATCGCTCCCGCCTTGTCGCGGTGGAAGGTGCCGTCGGCGTCGAAGCACCACGCGTTGAGGCTGATCGCCAGATCGTAGGCGAAGGCGTCGGTGCAGGCGAAGTAGAAGTCGATCAGGCCCGACACCGCGTCGCCGATGAAGAACACGTTGTCGGTGAAGAGGTCGGCGTGGATGACGCCGCCCGGCAGCCCCTTCGGCCAGGAGGCTTCGAGACGATCGAGGTCGGCGCGGGTGCGGCCGGCGAGGCCCGGCGCCACCGTGTCCGCCTGTGCCTCGGCCTGGGCGAAGAGCGGGCGCCACGCGCCGACCGACAGGTTGTTCTCGCGCACCATCGGGAAGTCGCGGCCGGCGGCGTGGAGCCCGGCCAGCGCGGCGCCGAGCGCCCGGCAATGCTCGGCATTCGGGCGGCTCAAGGACACGCCCTCGAGGAAGGTCACGATCGCCGCGGGCCGTCCGCAGAGGCGCCCCAGCGCGGTGCCGTCCCGGTTGCGCACCGGCTGCGGGCAGGCGAGGCCGGCCCGCGCCAGATGGCCCATCAGATTGATGAAGAACGGCAGGTCCGCCTCGTTCACCCGCTTCTCGTAGAGGGTGAGGATGTAGTTGCCCGTGCCCGTGTGCAGGAAGAAGTTCGAGTTCTCGACGCCTTCCGCGATGCCCTTGTACGAGAGCAGCTCGCCGAGTTCGTAGTCTCTGAGGAAGGCGCGCAGCGCCTCGTCGGAAACGTCGGTATAGACCGCCAAGGTGCCGCTGCCGAGTTCGCGCAAGAGAAAGGGGCGCCGAGGGCGCCCCTGGAGGTCGTACGGCCGGCGCGCCGGGCGCCGGCGACGGGTCCGCCCTACTCGGCGGCCTCGCTGCGCAGCTCGCGCGGCAGCGGGAAGGACATGTCCTCGACGGTGACCGAGACCTGATCCACCGTCACGTCGAAGCGCGCGGCGAAGGCGTCGATGATCTCCTCCACCAGAACCTCCGGCGCCGAGGCGCCCGCGGTGAGGCCGAGGCGGCGCACGTCCTTGAACGCGTCCCAGTCGATCTCTTCCGCCCGAAGGACGAGGCGGGTGATCGGGCAGCCGGCCCGCTCGGCGACCTCGCGCAGGCGCTGCGAGTTCGACGAGTTGGAGGACCCGACCACGATCAGCGCATCGACCCGCGGCGCGACCTCCTTGACCGCCTCCTGGCGGTTGGTGGTGGCGTAGCAGATGTCGTCCTTGTGCGGGCCGTGGATGGCCGGGAACTTGGCCTTGAGCGCCTCGACGATGTGCTTGGTGTCGTCGATCGACAGGGTGGTCTGCGTCACCCAGGCGAGCGCCTGGTCGGCCGGCGGGTTGAGCGCGTCGATCTGCTCGATGTCCTCGACCAGGGTGATCGAGCCCTTGGGCAGCTGGCCCATGGTGCCGACCACCTCCGGATGGCCGGAATGGCCGACGAGGAGGACGTGGCGCCCGCGCTTGTGGTGGATTTCGGCCTCGCGGTGGACCTTGGTCACCAGCGGGCAGGTGGCGTCGATGGTGGTGAGGCCGCGCGCGTCGGCGTTCTGCGGCACCGTCTTGGCGACGCCGTGGGCGGAGAAGATGACGGGCGCGCCGCTATCGGGCACCTCGTCCAGCTCGCGCACGAACACGGCCCCCTTCCGCTTCAGGGTCTCGACCACGTACTTGTTGTGGACGATCTCGTGGCGGACGTAGACCGGCGCTCCGTAGATCGCCAGCGCCCGCTCGACCACGTCGATGGCGCGCACCACACCGGCGCAGAAGCCGCGGGGGGCGCACAGCAGGATCTCCAGTGGCGGCTTGTCGCCCGTCACGGCCGGCTGCGGGACCCGGTTCGGGTCGGCGGTGAGGTTGATGGTGTCAGCGCTCATGATCCCGCGGATGTGGAGAGGGGTGGCCGGGTCTGTCAACAGCGGCCAGCCCGAAAGCCGCGACAGGTTGGGGCCTGTCCGTCATCTTTTACATAGCACAGATGGCGCAATCCGTGACCCCCGCCATCCGCTCATGCGCCCAGCATCCTCACCCGTGTGGCAACGATGCCCGCCGAATCGGCCGCGGCACGGGGCGGGTTGCGGGGCCGGGCATGTGACGAACGACACGCAAATCGCTCTCGCGATGGCGGGGCGAGCGGGCTAAGGGGAAGCCTTCCCCCGTCCGGAACCAGCGAGGCACCAGGCTTTCATGGCGAGCGCCACGGACCATGCCAGCTTCCTGCCGCCGGTGCTGACCTTCCTGTCGGCGGCGGTGATCGGCGTGCCGCTCGTGCGCCTGCTCGGCCAGAGCGCGGTGCTCGGCTACCTCGTCGCGGGCGTGGTGATCGGCCCGGCCGGCTTCTCGCTGATCGCCGAGCCCGAGACCGCGGCGAGCGTCGCCGAGATCGGCGTGGTGCTGCTGCTCTTCATCGTCGGGCTCGAACTGGAGATCTCGCGGCTCGTCTCGATGCGGCGCGACATCTTCGGGCTCGGCACCGCCCAGCTGGCGCTGTGCTCCCTCGTCATCGCGGGGGCGGCCCTCGCCTACGGCCTGACGCCGGCGGCGGCGAGCGTCGTCGGCATCGCCATCGCGCTCTCCGCCACGGCGGTCGCGCTCCAGCTGCTGGAGGAGCGCGGCGATCTCGGGTCACCCTATGGCGGGCGCTCCTTCGCGGTGCTGCTTTTCCAGGACATCTCGGTGGTGGCGATCCTGGCGCTGCTGCCGCTGCTGGCCTCGGCCGGCGCCACGCCGAAGGACGGCTGGGTCGACGAGGGCCTGCGCTCCACGGGACGCGCGGCGATCGCGGTGGCGGGCGTGGTGCTGGTCGGGCGCTACGGCCTCAACCCGTTCTTCCGCCTGCTCGCGGCCGCGGGCGGGCGCGAGGTGATGACGGCGGCCGCCCTCCTCGTCGTGCTCGGCACGGCGATGGTGATGGAGAAGGCCGGCCTGTCGATGGCGATGGGCGCCTTCCTCGCCGGCGTGATGCTCGCCGAGTCGAACTTCCGCCATCAGCTCGAGGCCGATATCGAGCCGTTCCGCGGCATGTTGCTCGGTCTATTCTTCATGAGCGTCGGCATGTCGATCGACGGCGGCCTGCTCACGAACCACTGGGTGGCGCTGCTCGCCACCACCATGGCGGCGATCGCGGTGAAGATCGCCCTGGTGGCCGGGCTGTTCCGCCTGTTCGGCTCGCCCTGGCTCGATGCCCTGCGCGGCGCGGCGGTGCTCGCGCCAGCCGGCGAGTTCGCCTTCGTGATCCTGCCGGCGGCGGGCGACCTGCGCATCCTCGCCTCGGACGTGACCCGGTTCTGCGTCGCGCTCGCCGCCCTGACCATGCTGGTCGGCCCCATCGCCGCCAAGGGGCTCGACGCGCTGATCGCCCGTCGCCCGAAGGAGGCCGAGCCGCCCTCGGACGTCGGCGAGGCGCAGGAATCCGGCGACACCCGCGTGCTGGTGGTCGGCTTCGGCCGCTTCGGGCAGATCCTGGCGCAGGTGCTGCTGGCGGAAGGCATCAACATCACCGTCATCGACAAGGACGTCGAGCAGATCCGCAACGCGACGAGCTTCGGCTTCCGCATCTATTACGGCGACGGCACGCGGCTCGACGTGCTGCGCGCCTCCGGCCTCGCCAAGGCGGAGCTGATCTGCGTCTGCATCGACGACGCGCCGGCGGCTCTGAAGATCGTCGACATGGTGCACGAGGAATTCCCGAACGTGCGCACCTACGTGCGCGCCTACGACCGGACCCACGCCATCGAGCTGATGAACCGCGACGTCGACTTCCAGCTTCGCGAGACGGTCGAATCCGCCCTCGGCTTCGGCCGCGCCACGCTCGAGAGTCTGGGGCTCTCCGCCGAGGCCGCCGCGCGGCGGGTCGAGGACGTGCGCAAGCGCGACGTCGCCCGCCTCGTGCTGCAGCAGGCGGGCGCGATGCCGGACGGCTCGGGCTGGCTGCGCGGCACGCCGGAATTGCGGCCCGAGCCGCTCACCGCGCCGAAGAGCCCGTCGCGGGCGCTCAGCGCCGAGACCCGCGGCCTGATCGAGCCGCAGCCGCACGAATCCGCCGCCCGCGCGCTCGAACCCGAGGATGCCGAGCCGAATGCCTGAAGCGGGCGAAGGGACGGTGCCGCAACCGGGACGGGACGACGGCGCGGCGCGCTTCGTCTCGGGCTCGATCCTGCGCCACGTCGTGGTGATGAGCGCCACCGGCTCCGTCGGGCTGATGGCGATCTTCGCCGTCGACCTGCTGTCGCTGTTCTACGTCTCCAAGCTCGGCGATCCGGCGCTGACCGCGGCGGTCGGCTTCGCCTCGATCGTCCAGTTCTTCGCCATCGCCATCAATATCGGCCTGATGATCGCGGCCGGCGCCCTGGTCTCGCGGGCGATCGGCGCGGGCGATCCGGCGGGCGGGCGGCGGATCGCGACCTCGGTCACCGTCCACTGCCTGATCGCCTCCGCCCTGCTGGCCGCCCTTCTGCTCGCGCTGCTCGACCCGCTGCTCTCGGCGATCGGCGCGGAGGGGCACACCCTCGACGTCGCCAAGCGCTACCTCTGGATCAGCCTGCCCTCGAACCTGCTGCTCGGGCCGGGCATGCTGTTCACCGGCCTCCTGCGCGCCGTCGGCGCGGCGCGGGAGGCGATGCTCGTGACCCTCGGCGGCGCCGTCGTCACCATCTTCGTCGATCCGCTGCTGATCTTCGGCTTCGGCCTCGGCGTGGACGGCGCGGCGCTCGCGGTCTGCGTCGCCCGCGTCACCTTCATCGCCGTCGGCTGGGCCGGGGTCCGGCGCTACCGGCTACTCGAAGCCCCGCGCCTCGACGCGATCCTCGGCGACCTGCCGCTGGTGACCCGCATCGCCCTGCCGGCGGTGCTGACGAACCTCGCCCCGTCCGTCGCCAGCGCCTTCGTCGCGCATGCCCTGTCCGGATTCGGACCGCCGGCCATCGCCGGCAACGTGGTGATCGACCGCCTCGCGCCGGTCGCCTTCTGCGGGCTGTTCGCGATGTCGGGCTCGATCGGCCCGATCCTGGGTCAGAACTGGGGCGCGGGCCGCTTCGACCGGATGCGGGGCGTGCTCCGGGTCGGCGCCGGGGTGACGGCGCTCTACGTGGTGGTGGTCTGGCTGCTTCTCGCCCTCGCGCGGACGCCGCTGGCCGGCGCCTTCGAACTCGAGGGCGTGGCGGCCGACCTGTTCGGCTTCTTCTGCCTCGTGAGCGGACCGGTCTGGTTCTTCAACGGGCTCCTGTTCCTCGCCAACGCCTCGTTCAACAATCTCGGCTTCCCCTTCCTCTCGACCCTGCTGAACTGGGGCCGGGCGACGCTGGGCACGGTCCCGCCCGCCCTCGCGGGCGCGGCGTGGTACGGGCCGGAGGGCGTGATCGCCGGCACCGGCATCGGCTCCGTCGCCTTCGGGGTGGCGGGTCTCGCCCTCGCCTTCCGGACCGTGGGCCGGCTGGAGCGCGGCGTCGGCACCGAGGGAGCTGCCGCCCTCGATCCCCCCGCGGCCGACGAGGCGGTGCAGGCGGCCCCCTCCAGCGGAATGTCGCTGTGACGATTCCGGCGGCGATCGACCGCTATCCTTAGGAAATCGGAGCGGGATCCGGCTAAAAGCTGGTCAGCCCCGCCCGGTTGCGACACACTCGCGGCCGAGGCCGTTCCGGCGAGCCTCCGGGCGTGAGTGTCGACGGCCATCGCCGGCGCGCGGCCGGAACGAGGGTTGAGCCCGCGTCATGCGCCCGTCGTCACGGCGCGATCGGGGCAGGACCCGGACGACGTTCGGCATCCGGACCGTTGCTGCTCCCGCGAGGCGCCCGGCCATGTACACGATGTTCGACATCCTCCAGAGCCAGGGCGACGCGAGCGTGCAGGCCTTCGGGCAGCAATTCGGCCTCACGCCGGAACAGACCCGCCGCGCCATGGAGGCCCTGCTCCCGGCCCTGTCCATGGGCATGCAGCGCAACGCCGGAGCCGATCCGATGGGGTTCGGCCGCCTGTTCGGGCTCGGCCAGCCGGGAAAGGCGCCGCCCGGCGGCGCGGACATGCTGGCGGGATTGTTCGGCTCGCCCATGATCGCCCAGGCGGTGATCCAGCAGGCGTCGGCGGCGAGCGGCGTCGGTTCCCAGGCCCTGCGGCAGATGATGCCGATCATGGCCGGCATGATCGTGGCCGGCATCGTCCACCTGCTTCTCAACGCCCCCGCCCCGGCTCCGGCGGCCGAGGCACCGCCCTCGCCCTATCCGGTCGGCACGCTCTGGACGGATTGGCTCAACGGGCTCAGCGCCGCCGCCGCGCAGATGGCGCCCGCGGCACCGCCCCCCGCTCCGCGCGCGACCGCCCGGAAGCCGGAGGCCGCCCCGCTGCCGGACGCGACGAAGGCGTCGATGGACGTGATCCAGCAGATGCTCCAGACCGGCGCGGAAGTTCAGGAGCAGAACGTCAAGGCGATGAAGGAGGCGTTCGACGCGTTCTGGAGCCAGTCGAAACCGGAAGAGGCCAAGCCTGACTCCGCTCCGGCCCCCTCATCCATCCCAGGGAAGGAGGCGGCTGCCTCGAGGCGCAAGCCGACCGGGCCGAAATAAGGGCCCTTGAGAACGGCAATCCCAGAATTGAGCCGACTGGTTTCACCCGGACGCCGTGCCGATCTGACGACCTTAACGCCGCCTCGCGCCGAGAATTATCATACCGGTATCGCACGAAAGATCTGAAACGGCGTCAGCGCACGTATCGCTACTCGAATTTGAACAGCTCGAAGATCCTGGGAAACAAATCCACCAGTGTGCTTCCGTAGAGACGGAAGGCGCCGAGAACCGCGATTCCAACTCCGGTGCAGACGAGCCCATACTCGATCGCGGTTGCCCCCGTCTCGTGACGGGCGAAGCGAATGAGAGCCTTGCGCAACGGCGCGGCGGCTACCGGAACGGGCGCGGATGGAGGAAGCGGAGACACGGCGCATCGTCCCGGACGTGTTGCAGTCGCGTGACCCTGCCAGCCTGAACTTGCAGCGAACTTAAGAGCATTGAAGAAAGCGGGGACATTCCCCGTCGAACCGTCTCATTCGAAGGATGGTCCGTCCACGGACCACCCGAAAAGGCGATGGACCAGCGGACGTCCGTCCTCCTGCCATCGCCCGTCGGTCATCCCGCTTTGCGGAACGCTCGATCGCGTCAGTCCTTGCCGGTCTCCTTGCGCAGGGCGTCGATGCGCTTCGACGCCTCCGCCTTGTCGAGATCGGGCTCGAAGGCGTCCGGCGCCTTGGCCTGCTCGGACAGGGTCTTGAGGTAGGAGGCCTGCGCCCCCGTCATCGGCTCGGAGCCGGTGGTCCACTCGTCCGGGTCCTTGATCCGGTTCGACTCGTCGGTCGGGTCGGATTTCGGGTTCTCGGCCGCGGCCTGATTTTTCGTCGTCTTGCCAGTCATCGACGCGCTCACATCGTTCATGGATTGTTCTCATGAACGCGAGGGACGCCACGAGGTTCCGGGCTCGATGGCGCGCCCGGAACCTCGCAACGCGTTCCTCAGGCGGCGACCGCCCGCGGCTGCACCTCGGCGAGGTAGTCGTCCATCAGCGTCTTGGTCAGCGCCCCGGGCGTGAAGCGGTAGGGGCCGATCTCGGAAACCGGCGTCACCTCGGCGGCGGAGCCGGTGATGAAGCACTCGGAGAACCCCGTCATCTCTTCCGGGCGGATACGCCGCTCGATGACCTCGATCCCGCGGCGCTTGGCCAGCTCGATCACGGTCTGACGGGTGATGCCGTTGAGGAAGCGGTCGGCCTGGGGGGTGTGGATCGCGCCGTCGGCGATGAAGAAGACGTTGGCGCCGGTGCACTCGGCGACGTAGTCCTCCCAATCGAACATCAGCGCATCCGCATAGCCCTTGTTCTCGGCCCGGTGCTTGGAGATCGTGCAGATCATGTAGAGGCCGGCCGCCTTCGAGGTGGAAGGCGCCGTGCGCGGGTCGGGGCGGCGGTAATCGGCGATGTCGAGCCGGATGCCCTTCATCTTGGTCGCCGGATCGAAGTAGCTCGGCCATTCCCAGGCGGCGATGGCGAGGTGGATGGTGTTGTTCTGCGCCGCGACGCCCATCATCTCCGAGCCGCGCCACGCAACCGGGCGCAGGTAGGCGTCCTGAAGACCGCTGGTCGCCAGCACGTGGGCCTTGGCCGCCTCGATCTGATCGACGGAGTAAGGGATCTCGAAATCGAGGAGCTGGGCCGAGCGGCGCAGGCGCTCGGAATGCTCGCGGCTCTTGAAGATCCGGCCGCCATAGGCCCGCTCGCCCTCGAACACCGACGATCCGTAGTGGAGGCCGTGGCTGAGCACGTGGATCTTCGCCTCGCGCCACGGCACCATGGCGCCGTCGAACCAGATCGTGCCCTCACGCTGATCGAAGGGAATGACGGACATCTCTCGAAGTTCCTCTGCGCGGCCTCGGCCAAGCGCGGGGTCGCAGGGTGGGGTCAGAGCCGGCGCGCGGACGCGGGATGAATGCAGCGGTGAGCTGTACCGGCAGGGTTGACGGGTATCAATCGGCCTGAGATATGTCAACAACACTGACTTATCTTCCCCGGGCCGTCCGGCGCCCTGGGACTGCCGCCGACCGAGGTTTCCACGACGTGACCCCTGTGACGACGCCCGATGCCGACACGGCGCTACAGGCTTCCTGTGAAACTTCTCGCCCCGCTTGCCACGCCACGGGCGGCGACAGCGACGACCTGATCGAGCTGCTGTTCTTCGCCTATCGCGATTTCGTCGGTGATCCGGACCGGATCCTGGCGCAGTACGGCTTCGGCCGGGCGCATCACCGGGTGCTGCACTTCGTCGACCGCTATCCCGGCCTCACCATCGCCGAACTTCTCGATATTCTGCGCATCACCAAGCAGAGCCTCAATCGGGTGCTGAAGGACTTGATCGATCAGGGCTACGTCGAGCAGCAGACCGGCACGAGCGACCGGCGCCAGCGGCTCCTGTTCTGCACCCCGTCCGGCCGGGCGCTGACGGCCGACCTCACCCGCGTCCAGGTTCGCCGGATCGTGCGGGCGCTCGATGCGCCGGCCGAGGACGACGAGGGGGAGCGCGGGCGCGGGTCCCGCGCGGCCTCCGCCCAGGACTTCCTGCTGGCGATGATCGAACCGGCGGAGCGGGCCGCGATTCGCCGGCTGATGGCGCGCCGCGCGACGGTGCGCGCGTGATGTCGGCCCAGAGCGCCCTCAGGCCGCGGCCCGAGCTTCCGGACCACGCTCCTCACATCCTGCTCGTCGACGACGACCGGCGGGTGCGCGAACTCCTGTCCCGCTTCCTCTCGGAGCAGGGATTTCGCGTGACGGCGGCGGCGAACGCGGCGGAGGCGCGCCTGCGCGGCCAGTGTTTCGTGTTCGACGCCCTTGTGCTCGACGTGATGATGCCCGGCGAGAGCGGCTTCGACTATGCCCGCTCGGTGCGCGAGACCTCGCGGGTGCCGATCCTGATGCTGACCGCCCGCTCCAATCCGAACGACCGCGTCACCGGACTGGAGATCGGCGCCGACGATTATCTGCCGAAGCCGTTCGAGCCGCGCGAGCTGATCCTGCGGCTCAACAACATCATCCGCCGCCACGCCGCGCTACCGGACGCGCGCGCCTCGGGCGAGGGTGCCGTCAGCTTCGGCCCGTTCAGCTTCCGCGCCGACCGGGGCGAGCTGCGCCGCGAGAACGAGCCGGTGAAGATCACCGAGCGCGAGCGCGAGATCCTCACCATGCTCGCCCAGGCGCGGGGCGGCAACGTCGAGCGCGAGACGCTGGCGGGCAACGGCGGCCTGGCGGCCGAGCGCACCATCGACGTGCAGATCAACCGCCTGCGCCGTAAGATCGAGCCGGATCCGGCCAATCCGAGCTTCCTGCACACCGTCCGCGGCGTCGGCTACCGCCTCGCCATCGATTGAGGATTCCATGGCGGCCCCCGCCGGCCTCTCCTCGAGCGAACCCCGCCGGGCCGGCGCGCTTGCGGCCGTCTTCGGCCGGATCCGCAAGGGATGGCGGCGCCTCAGCCGGGCGATCGGCGACGCCCTGCCGAAGGGCCTCTACGCCCGCTCGCTGATCATCATCATCGCGCCGATGGTGCTGCTCCAGTCGGTGATCGCCTACACCTTCATGGAGCGGCACTGGCAGCTCGTGACCCGCCGGCTCTCGGCCGCCGTCACCGCCGACGTCGCCGCGCTGATGGACATCTACGAGTCCTATCCGCAGGACAAGAACGCGGAGACGCTCTCCCGCATCGCAGGCGAGCGGCTGAATCTCGACGTCGACATCCTGAAGGGTGCCAAGCTGCCGAGCCCGGGGCCGCGGCCGTTCTTCTCGATCCTCGACGAGGTGCTCTCGGACGAGATCCGCCGCCAGATCCGGCGACCGTTCTGGATCGACACGGTGGGACGTTCGAGCCTCATCGAGATCCGCGTGGCGATCCCCGAGGGGGTGATGCGGGTCACCGCCCGCCGCAACCAGGCCTACGCCTCGAACTCGCACATCTTCCTTCTATGGATGACGGGCTCCTCGCTGGTGCTGCTCGGCGTGGCGATCCTGTTCCTGCGCAACCAGATCAAGCCGATCCTGCGACTCTCGGCGGTGGCGGAAGGGTTCGGCAAGGGGCGCGAGATCGAGTTCAAGCCCCGCGGCGCCCGCGAGGTCCGGCAGGCGGGACACGCCTTCATCGAGATGAAGCGGCGCATCGAGCGCGCCATGGAGCAGCGCACGGCGATGCTCAACGGCGTGAGCCACGACCTGCGCACCATCATCACCCGCTTCAAGCTCTCGCTCGCCCTGGTCGAGCAGACGCCGGAGGTCGAGGATCTTCAGCGGGACGTGGACGAGATGAGCCGGATGCTGGAGGGCTATCTCGCCTTCGCCCGCGGCGATTCCGCCGAAACCGCCGCCGAGACCGACATGCGGATCCTGCTGGAAGATCTGCGCAGCGACGTCGAGCGGCTCGGCGCCCATGTCGAGGCGGTCGAGATCGAGGGCAGCCCGCTCGTCACCGTGCGGCCGGACGCGATGCGTCGCTGCCTGTTCAACCTCGCTGCCAACGCCGCGCGCTACGCCGACACCGTGGCGATCTCGGGCAAGCGCGAGTATCGCGCCTTCGTCGTCGCGATCGACGACGACGGGCCCGGCATCCCGGTCGAGAGCCGCGAGGAGGTGTTCAAGCCGTTCGTGCGTCTCGACGACGCGCGCCAGGACGCCGGCGGCTCCGGGCTCGGCCTCGCCATCGCCCGCGACATCGCCCGCGCCCATGGCGGCGACGTCGCGCTGCACGACAGCCCGCTGGGCGGCCTGCGGGCGACGGTCCGCATCCCGGCCTGATCGAGACCCGGCCGCTCGCGCCGTTGCATCGCTCATAGATTCTGAGGCGCGGGAGTTTCCTCCGGCGGAACGGCGATGCTAAGACCGCTCCGCATTATTGTTCGGGCCGCGCCGCGGTCCCTCAACGAACGCGAGTGACGTCGAATGAACCCGCTGGTGCCGCTTTCCATCGTGCTGCTCATCCCGATCGCGGCGGTCTGCGCCGTGCTCTTCACGGATACGGGGATCGAGCCGGCCCTGTTCTACGCGGCGGTCAAGACGTTCGCGATCCTGTTCGTCATCGGCGGCGCGATCTCGTTTGCCGCCAGCCGTCTCGCCGCGCGCTCGCACGGCTGAGAGCGGCGCCGGCCGGCGCCTGGCGGAAGGTCGAGACCATGCTGCGTGTCGTGCCTTCCTTCGACCGGATCGGCGACGAGAACGCCTTCGCCGTCCTCGCCCGTGCCGCCGCGCTGGCGGCGCAGGGCCGCGACGTCGTCAACCTCGGCATCGGCCAGCCGGACTTCCCGACCCCGGCCCATATCGTCGAGGCGGGGATCAAGGCGCTGCGCGACGGCCATCACGGCTACACGCCGGCCGTCGGCATTCCGCCGCTGCGCGAGGCGGTGGCGCGGGACATCCATCGCCGCCACGGCGTCGAGGTCTCGCCGGACGCGGTGATGGTCGTGCCGGGCGGCAAGGTCACCATGTTCATGGCGATCCTGATGTTCGGCGCGCCCGGCGCCGAGATTCTGTATCCCGACCCCGGATTCCCGATCTACCGCTCGATGATCGAGTTCACCGGCGCGACCCCGGTGCCGGTGCCGATCCGTGAGGACAACGGCTTCGCCTTCTCGGCGGCGGAGACACTCGCGCTGATCACGGAGCGCACACGCCTCCTGATCGTCAACTCGCCGGCCAACCCGACCGGCGGCGTCACGCCGAAGGCCGAGGTCGATGCCCTGGTGGAGGGCCTTGCCGCCCATCCCGGCGTCGCCGTCCTGTCCGACGAGATCTACGGTACGATGACCTATGACGGGGAGGCGCATGTCTCGCTCCTCGCCTATCCCGAGATCCGCGACCGGCTGATCTACCTCGACGGCGCCTCGAAGACCTACGCGATGACGGGTTGGCGGCTCGGCTGGTCGGTCTGGCCGAAGCCTCTCCACGACGCCGCCCGCAAGCTCGCGGTGAACTCCTTCTCCTGCGTCAACGCCGCCGCGCAATGGGCCGGGATCGCTGCCCTCGACGGGCCGCAGGATGACGTCGCGGCGATGGTCGCCGCGTTCGACCAGCGCCGACGGCTCGTCGTCGAGGGCCTGAACGGCCTTCCGAACGTCTCCTGCGTCACCCCCAAGGGTGCGTTCTACGCCTTCCCGAACGTCGCCCGGACCGGCTGGAAGGCCAAGGCGCTCGCGACCGCGCTCCTCGACGAGGCCGGCGTCGCGGTCATCGGCGGACC
The DNA here is from genome assembly GCF_022179745.1 of Methylorubrum podarium. Taxonomy (GTDB): domain Bacteria; phylum Pseudomonadota; class Alphaproteobacteria; order Rhizobiales; family Beijerinckiaceae; genus Methylobacterium; species Methylobacterium podarium. Next base: position 791 of record NZ_BPRD01000120.1, on the reverse strand, counting down.
CGATTTCGGCATCCACGGCGAGGGGTACCTTCGCCTCTCCTACGCCAACTCCGCCGAGAACATCGCGCGGGCCCTCGACCGGATGCGACGTTTCCTGTCCGAGCGCGCGCCCGGCTGACACGGCGAAAGCATCCGTATCGGCCCGCGGCAGGTTTCAAGAAGCTCTGCCTACGATTTGGGCAGGTTCGAGCAATCTCGGCCTTTCTCGATTTTCCATGCATCCGAATTCGAGGCTCGGGCGTTACCGGGCCATGCTTCGCTGCGCCTGGATCGCGGCGGACGTCATAACGACGGAGTTGCTCGAATGAAGATCAAGACCCTTCTCGCCGCCTCGGCCATCGCCCTCGCCCTCCCCATGGCTGCCCAGGCGCAGGGAACCCTGCGCGGTGCGGAGCGCGGTGCGCAGGAAGGCGCGGATGCGGCCGGCCCGATCGGCGGCATCGTCGGCGGTGCGGTCGGCGCGGCCACCGGTACGATCGGCGGCATTCTCGGCGTCGAGGATCGCCCGCGCTTTCGCTCCTATGTCCGCGAGCGCAATGTCCGCTCCTACGACTATGACGGCCGCGTCGTCGTCGGCTCCACCCTGCCGTCCTCCGGCGTGACCTATTACGACGTCCCGAACGAGTACAACGTGACTCGCGGCACCCGTTACACGGTCGTCAACGACCGTCCGGTGCTGGTCGATGGCCGTCACCGGATCATCGAAGTGCTCGACTAACCACCGACCCCATGGGCCGCCCGCACAGGGCGGCACCGCCCGGCCCCGGCACGGAGTGCCGGGGCCGGGCGGT
>NZ_BPRD01000119.1 GCF_022179745.1 Methylorubrum podarium | reverse complement strand
AGGCGGCGCGGCAGCTCGTGCTGAGCGCGGCGCGCCTGCGCGACGCCGGATCGCCATGCCACAAGGAGGCCGCGATGGCCAAGCTCTTCGCCTCCGAGATGGCGGAACGGGTCTGCTCCGACGCCATCTCGGAGGCGAAGAGCTTGGCCATCGCGGCCTCCTTGTGGCATGGCGATCCGGCGTCGCGCAGGCGCGCCGCGCTCAGCACGAGCTGCCGCGCCGCCTCGATCCGGGTCGCCATGTCGGCGAGGCGGAACGCCACCGCCTGATGGCCGGTCAGGGGCTTGCCGAAGGTCTCGCGCTCGCCCGCGTAGCGGAGGGCCGCCTCGAACGCGGCCCGCGCCATGCCCACGGCCTGCGCCGCGATGCCGATGCGTCCCCCCTCGAGGTTGGACAATGCGATGCGCAGTCCCTGGCCCTCCTCGCCGAGCAGGAGGTCGGGCGTCAGGACCATGTCCTCGAAAACGATCTGCGCCGTGTCCGAGCAGCGTTGCCCGAGCTTGTGCTCGATGGATGCGACCGTGTAGCCCCGCGTGTCGGTCGGGACGATGAAGGCCGAGATGCCCTTCCGCCCGGCATCCGGGTTGGTGACGGCGAAGACGATCGCTACGCCGGCGTTCTTGCCCGAGGTGATGAACTGCTTCGTCCCGGAGACCACCCACCCGTTCCCCGAGCGGCGGGCGCGGGTCCGCAGGGCCGAAGCGTCGGAGCCGGTGCCGGGTTCGGTCAGGCAGAACGCAGCCAGATGCTCGCCGCGGGCCAAGGGCTTGAGGAAGCGCTGCTTCTGCTCCTCGGTGCCGAATTTCAGGACCGGCATGCAGCCCACCGAGTTGTGGACGCTCATGATGGTCGAGACGGCGCCGTCGCCGGCGGCGATCTCCTCGACGGCCAGGGCGTAGGCGACGTGGTCGACGGCCGCCCCGTCATACGCTTCGGGCACGAGCATGCCCATGAAGCCGAGCGCCCCCATCTCGGCGAGGGCCTCTTTCGGGAAACGCGATTCCCGGTCCCATTCGGCCGAGAACGGCTTCAGCCTCTCGACCGCGAAGGTCCGCGCCGCGTCCCGGATCATCCTCTGGTCGTCGGTCAGCATCGGGCGGATCCTATCGGGCCTGCATCCGCAGCGCGCCATCGAGACGGATGGTCTCGCCATTGAGCATCGGATTCGCCAGGATGGCCATGACGAGCTGGGCGTACTCGTCGGGACGGCCGAAGCGGGACGGGAAGGGCACGGCCGCGCCGAGGCTCGCCCGGACCTCGTCCGGAAGCCCCTGGACCATCGGCGTCGCGAACATGCCCGGCGCGACGGCGCAGACGCGGATGCCGAGCGACGCCAGTTCGCGGGCGACCGGCAGGGTCAGGCCGACGACCCCGGCCTTGGAGGCCGCGTAGCCCGCCTGTCCGATCTGCCCCTCGTAGGCGGCGATCGAGGCCGTGGAGACGATCACGCCGCGCTCCCCGCCCTCCAGAGGTTCGAGACCCGCCGCGCCGGCCGCCACCAGCCGCATCATGTTGAACGTGCCGACCAGGTTGATCTGGACGACCCGGGCGAAGGCGTCGAGGCTCGCCGGCCCGTCGCGCCCGACCACCTTCGCCGCCGGGCAGATGCCGGCGCAGTTGACCAGGATGCGGGCGACGCCGTGCTCCGCCGCGGCGCGGGCCACCGCCGCCTCCGCGCTCCCGGCATCGGCGACGTCGCAGGCGAGCGCGACCCCTCCGATCTCGCCCGCGACCGCGGCCGCCGCCTCCGCATTCAGGTCGAGCAGCGCGACCCGGGCCCCCGCCGCCGCCAGCGCCCTGGCCGTTGCCGCGCCCAATCCCGACGCGGCGCCGGTGACGACCGCAGCGATCCCTCGAACCTTCACGGGGTACCCTCCTGGAAGCCTCGCTCAGAGGCGCTCGACGGCGAGCGCGGTCGCCTCGCCGCCGCCGACGCAGAGCGAGGCGATGCCGCGCCGTCCGCCGCTGCGGGCAAGGGCCGACAGCAGGGTCACGACGATGCGCGCGCCGGAGGCGCCGATCGGGTGGCCGAGGGCGCAGGCTCCGCCGTGAACGTTGACCCTGTCGTGCGACAGGCCGAGGTCGCGCATCGCCGCCATGGCGACCACCGCGAAGGCCTCGTTGATCTCGAACAGGTCCACGTCGGCCATGGACCAGCCGACCTTTCCGGCCAGCTTGCCGATGGCGCCGATCGGGGCGGTCGAGAACCAGGCCGGGGCCGCGGCGTGGCTGGCGTGACCGCGGATGACGGCCAGCGGCGCGTGCCCGCGGCGCTCGGCTTCCGACATCCGCATCAGCACGAGCGCCGCCGCGCCGTCCGAGATCGACGAGGCGTTCGCCGCCGTCACCGTGCCGTCGGCGCGGAAGGCCGGCTTCAGCGTCGGGATCTTCTCCGGCCGGGCCCTGCGCGGTCCCTCGTCGGAATGCCCGCCCGCTTCGACCGGGACGATCTCGTCGTCGAAGGCGCCGGCCTCCGCGGCCCGCCTGGCGCGGGACAGGGATTCGAGGGCGTAGGCGTCCTGGGCCTCGCGGGTGAACTGGTAGTGCCGGGCCGTCTCTTCGGCGAAGGTCCCCATGAGGCGGCCCCGGTCATAGGCATCCTCCAGGCCGTCGAGGAACATGTGGTCCAGGACGCGTCCGTGGCCGAGGCGCTGGCCGGCGCGGGCCTTGTCGAGGAGGTAGGGCGCGTTCGACATCGACTCCATGCCGCCCGCGACGATGACGTCGGCCGAGCCGGCGGCGATCATGTCGTGGCCGAGCATGACGGCCTTCATGCCCGAGCCGCAGACCTTGTTGAGGGTCGCGCAGGGCGTGGCCTCGGAGAGCCCCGCCCCGAGGGCCGCCTGACGCGCCGGGGCCTGACCGAGGCCGGCGGGCAGGACGCAGCCCATCACGACCTCGGAGACCTCCGCGCTCTCAAGACCCGCGCGACCGACGGCGGCGCGGATCGCGACGGCACCCAGCTCCGTCGCGGAGAGGGCCTTCAGCTCCCCCTGGAACGCTCCCATCGGGGTCCGCGCGGCGCTCGCGATGACGATCGGGTCTCCCGGCATGACCTGAATCCTGTTCGATGCCTAATCTCGCCAAGCCGGTCGACCCGGAGCCGGCCGCCGGCACGAAAATCCCTCGCCGCGGCGACGGGCTTTTGGCCGGCATCAGCCGTCGGTCGGTGCCGGCGCCCCGAGGGCCTGGGCGATCTCCTGGTTGCGCAGGAGGAACCGCTGCAGCTTTCCGCTCGGCGTCTTGGGGAGCTGTTCGACGAACGCGATCTCGCGCGGGTACGAGTGTGCCGAGAGGCGCGTCTTCACGTAGGCCTGGATCGATTCGGCCAGCTCCCGGCCCGGCTCGAAGCCGGCCTTCAGCACGACGAAGGCCTTCACGATTTCCGTCCGCTCGGGATCGGGCTTGCCGACGACCGCGGATTCCGCGACGGCCGGATGTTCGATGAGCGCGCTCTCGACCTCGAAGGGTCCGATCCGATAGCCCGACGAGGTGATGATGTCGTCGGAGCGTCCCACGAAGGCGATGCTGCGGTCGGCGTCGGCCTCGACGGTGTCGCCGCTCAGGTAGTAGTCGCCGACGAAGGCCGGGGTCGGACGCTCCCAGTAGCCGGAGAACCACATCAGGGGCGAGCGCTTCCGGTCGAGGGCGAGGATTCCCGGCTCCCCGGGCCCGAGTTCCGCGCCGTCGGCGTCGAGCACGACGACCCGGTGGCCCGGGACGGCGAAGCCGGCGGAGCCGAGCCTGATCGGGTGCGCGAGGGCGTGGTGGTTGCAGACGACCATTCCGAGCTCCGTCTGCCCGTAATGATCGTGAATGGTGGTTCCGAGATGATCCGCGAACCAGCGGATGACCTCGGGATTGAGCGGCTCGCCCGCGCTGCTGACGACCCGCAGCTGCCCCTTGACCGCCGCTGCGGCCGCCGGCCCGGCGGCGATGAGGAAGCGAAAGGCGGTCGGGGAGCCCGCGAGGTTCGTGATGCCGAGCCTCTGGATGGTCCCGTAGGTCTCCTCGACGGTGAAGGCGCCGTCGTGGAACGTCGTCGCGCACCCCATCGCGAGCGGGCCCGTGACGGCGTAGTAGAGGCCGTAGGCCCAGCCCGGATCGGCGACGTTCCAGAAGCGGTCGTCCTGCCGCAGATCCACGGCATCCCGCATGTAGCCGACGAAGGCCACGATCGCCTTGAGCGGGACGAGCAGCGGCTTGGCCGGACCGGTCGTGCCGGAGGTGAACATGATCAGGAACGGGTCGTCCGCATCGCAGGGCACCGGCGCGCCGTGACCGGGCTGACCCTCGAGTTCGGCCCAGAAATCGGGATCGGTCCCTGCGCTCCCTGCGCCGACGGTGATGATCGTGCAGAGGCCCTCGACGCCGGAGACCTTCGCGCGGTTGGCGGGATCCGTCACGACGACCTTCGTTCCGGCGTCCTTGACGCGCTGCTCGACGGCCTTCGGACCGAAGGCGGTGAACAGCGGCTGGTAGACGGCACCGAGGCGCCACGTCGCCAGGATCGTGATCAGCAGTTCCGGCGTGCGCGGGACGAGGCCGGCCACGCGATCCCCCTTCCGCACGCCGCGCTCGGACAGAACGCCGGCGAACCGGGCCGCTTGGTCGGCGAGGGTGGCGAAGGTGATCTCCCGGAGCGCCTCGCCCGGCCTGCTGTACCGGAGCGCGATGCGCTCGGGATCCGACGCATGGCGGTCGCAGCAGGTGTGGCAGGCGTTGATCCGCTCGGATCCCTCCGGAAAGATCGCCGTGAAGGCGGCGGCGCAATCGAAGTCGGACACGGCACGAAGATAGTCGGCCGAAGGCTTGACGCTCGGCCTGATCTCGTCCGACGCAAGGTCGCCGCCGAGCCGAACATTGCTCATCCTGGCTCCTCCCATCCTATTCGGCCGCGCCCATTCGGGCTGCATGCGCCCATCCTGGGACGGGCCGGGGGCGCCTTCAATGACGGAAATCGCCATCGCCCCTGAGCGAATCTGCCAGCCCGTTCTTCCGATCCGCGAGCCGATCCCCGGCACCAAAGGCGTGTCCGATCTCAGCGGCGACCCTCGTCATCGTCGGGGGCTGAAGGCACCTCGCCAAGCTTGGTCAGTCCGCGACCGTCGGAAACGGTGACTCGCCGAGCGCCTGCTGAAGCGCCGCCGTGTCGATGAGGCGCTGGCTCGGAGCCGACAGACGCGTCAGGGTGGCGGACGTATAGCGTGTCCGGCTCAGAAGCAGGTCCGAGCAGGTCGGAGCTTCGCGCAATCGGCGAGGACCTTCGCGCCGTGATGCGGCTGGCAGCCGGGCGCAACGCGGAGCCGTCAGAGACCATCCTCGACAGCCGAACGTACGGGCCACGCTCGAGAGCGGCGAGCGGGTCAGCTACGACGGTGTCAAGCATTACCAAGACTCGAAGCTGCACATGGCCGCCGACACGCTTGGGCAGCTCCTGGCCCTGCACGTCACGCCGCCAACGCCGATGGCCGCGTCCAAGTCGAGGGTCCGGCGAAGCCGCGCACGCGGCCATCGGCGACAGCGTTGAAATCGCCTTCGCCGATCAGGGCGACACCGGCGCGAAGCCGGCCGCGGTCGCGCGCAAGGACTGCATCGAACTGGATGTCGTGACGATGTTCGAAGACTTGCGCGACCCTCTCATCCTCAGCTTGTCGAAGGCCGTGCTGCACAGGTGCTGGGTGTCGAGCGCTCCCTCGCCTGGGCCGTCTGCTTCGGCAGGCTCGTCAAAGACGACGAGCGCGAAGCCAGCACGGTGGCCGACCTGCACCTCGTCGCCTTCGCCTGCCTCATGCTCAGGATAGCCGCCGCGACTGCGTTCGACACCTCGATCCGCGGTCACTGTCGTGACCGGGAGCGTGCCTTCAAATATCCACCCTCATCCGACGATCCCGGCACCGAAGCTGGCATCAGCCTGCGGTGAGCGGCCCTCGTAGAGGCCGTATTGCAGGTAGTGCAGCATCGGATTGACGCCGGCGGCCTGGACGTCCCGGTTTGCCGCCAGGTAGGCCGTCGTATCGAACTCGGTCGATGGATCGCGGCCCTCGCGGGCGCCGTACTGGACATAGTGGGTCAGCGGATTGACGCCGGCCGCCTGCACGTCGGGATAGGCGGCGAGATAGCCGTCGGTGTCGAAGACGGCGTTCGGATCGCGACCCTCGGCAATCCCGTACTTGGTGTAGTGGTTGAGGGCGAAGGCGAAGCTGTCGCTGCCCGCCGCGATCGCCGCCTCGGCCACGTCCACGTTGCCGAGGAGGTAGAATTGCGCGTCGAAGCCCTGCGACGCGCCGAGATCCGCGGGGCGGCCGATCGCGTCGTCGGTCGTGCGGCCCTCACCCTGACCGTATTCCAGGTAGTGGCGCAGGGGATTGAGGCCCGCGGCCCGCACGTCCGGGTTGGCGGCATAGTAGGCCTCGTTGTCGAAGTTGACGCCGGGGTCGCGGCCCTCGCGGAAGCCGTATTGATCGTAGTGGGACAGCGGGTTGAGGCCGGCGGCCCGCACGTCCGGATTGGCCGCGAGGTAACCCTTCGTCGAGAAGAAGGCGTTGGGATCGCGCCCTTCGCGGAAGCCGTACTCGGCATAGTGCGTATCAGCATCGATGCCGGCCGCTGCGACGTCGCCGTAGCGGCTGAGATAGAACAGGTCGTCCACCAGCGGCGATCCGTCGGCATTGTCGATCGTGCGGTCGCTGAACTGATACACCTCGATGCCGCGGAAGGTGTCGCTCCCGTCGGGGCCGGTGATCACCGTGGCGCCGTCGGCCGTGACGCCGACCAAAGCCGCACCGAAGGCGAAGTTGAGGATCGCCCGATCCGTTCCGCCGCCGCCGTTGAAGCTGTCGTTTCTGGCGGTGCCCGTGAAGACGTTGTCTTCCGCGCCGCCGACGAAGGTTTTGCCGATCGGATTCGGCTCGCCGGTGTCCGGACGGTCTTCCGGTTCGTAATCGTCGTGAGGATCGTCTTCGTACTCGTCCTCGACGTCGTCGTCGTGTTTCCGGCCCGATCCGAAGTGCGGCAGGCCGCCGGGGCTGGTGAAGCAGATGCTGTCGTCCCCCCTGGTCATCGTGGTGAGGCCGCTCTGCGCATCGGTCTCGATCTCGTACTCGTCCGAGGTCGCACCGTCCGGCAGCTCGATCATGTCCTGGGGACGCAGGTTGCCGACGAGCCTGTCGTCGCCGCCGTTCGACCGGAAGACGACGCGGTGGGCCGACAGCAGCCCGGTCATGTCGACCGTGTCGTCGTCCCCGGAGCCTTCGAGCCTGATCGTGCTGGTCAGGAGGCTGGTGCCGGTGAAATCACCGATCGGCATGAAGATGTCACCGCCGCCCCGGCCGCTGATCACGATCTCCTCGATGTTGTCGAGTTCGGCGACGATCGAGGCGCTGCCGGTGCCGTTGCGGGTGATGACGATCTCGGTGTTGGCGTTGAGGTCGGCGATCCCGGCCTCCAGCGCGGCGGCCCGCGTGTAGATCCGGAACGTCTCGGCGGAGGTGTCGCCGACGACCTTCATCGTGTCGACGCTGCCGAGGATGTTCGCGGCGGTGGTGTCGCCGTTGATCAGGTCGCGGCCGTCGCCCGCCGTCCAGTAGATGGTGTCGCCGCCGGCATCGCCCCGGATGGTGTCGTTGCCCTGGCCGCCGACGAGATGGTCGCTGGCCGCGCCGCCGTTGAGCGTGTCGTTCCCGGCGAAGCCGAACACCGCCTGCGATCCCGCCGCACCGTTGGCCCCGTTGAGGCCGATATTGTTGCCGGCGGTGCCCGCGACGACGGCGTAGTTGGCGCCGGCGAACCGCAGGGTCTCGATCGTGCTGAGGGTGTCCGTCCCTTCGGCACCGGTCAGGTCGGTCACGACCAGGTTGGTGCCGCTGGAGCCGAGGGCGAAGTTGGCCACCGAGCCGGCGAAGACCGCCACGTCGGTGCCGGCGCCGCCATCCAGGCGGTCGTCACCGGCGCCGCCGTTCAGGGTGTCGCTGCCGCCGGCCCCGTTGAGGATGTCGTTGCCGGCATTGCCGTTCAGCGTGTCGTTGGCGCCGAGACCGAAGAACCCGCTCGTCCCGTCGGCGATGTCGTCGCCCGCCGTCCCGGTGAAGGTGTTGGCCACGAACGGGATCGCGTCCCAGTTGTCGCCGACGACCCCGGTCGGCGCGGAGAAAAGCACCTCCTGATGCCCGGCCCCGTCCGTGAAGCTGACACGGACCCTGAGGATCTCGCCGACCTGGCTGCCAACGCCGAGGACGCCGTCGTTCGGCGTGAACGCGGGCCCGTTCGCGTTGACCTGAAGGTCGCGCCACGTGGTGCCGCCGTTGCCCGAGGCCTGCCACTGATAGCTGAAGGCGCCCAGCCCGTTCACGTCCTGGATCGCGCTCGTATCGACCGTGAGCGCGAGCCCTTCCGTCGGGGAAACCTGGCCGTTGGTCGGCGTCGGATCGACGATGACGGGCGCCCCCGTGGCCGGGAACGGCAGCTGGTTGAGGAAGTACTCGACCGTGCCCCCGTTCCCGTCGGAGAAGCGCAGCTTCTCGACGTTGAACAGCCGGTCGACGCCGTCGGAGCCGCGGTCGGGCTCGCCCTCGGTCTCCGGCGTCTCGCCGGCCGGGTCGTCCTCCGGCGTCGGATCGACGCCCGCGACCACGCGGTGCGCGACGGTGATGCTGCCGTCGGCGTTCTGGGTGAAGTCGTAATTCGCCAGCACGTCGCGATAGACGGCGATGTCGACGGCAGAGTTCGACGCGTCGCCGTCCACGATCTCGCGGACGATGGCGAGCTGACCGGGGTTGATCGTGCGATCGAACATCAGGTCGGTGAGCGGCCGGCCGCCGAACTGGGGCACCGCATTCGGCACCGGGGCACCGTTCACGTACTCGGCTTCGAGATAGACCTGGCCGGCCATCTCATCGACCGTGTAGGCGACCCCCTCCTCGACGAAGCGGATGCGCACGTTCAGCCAGCGGTCGCCGTCGATGATGTCGTTGCCGGCAAGGCCGGTGATGGTGTCGCTGCCGCCGCCGCCCAGGAGGATGTCGGAGGCATCCGCCGTGGAGAAGATCACGCGCTCCTGCACGCCGTTCTCGTCGAGGACCGGCACCGTCTGGCCGTTGACGACCCGCGTCACCGGAACGCCGGCGCCGAGATGGGCGACCAGCGGGGCGAGGCCGCTGATCAGGGCGACGTTCTTGGCCAGCAGGTCGTTGGAGTAGGAGTCGAGCGGCGAATTCGGGCCGGGGATGGCCGCGGTGCCCTCGAGTTCCGCGCGGGTGTTCACGGCGGTGATGCGCCCCGTGAGAACGTCGTCCTGCTTCCACCCCGAGAGGCCCTCGACCAGATCGAAGCGGTCGCGGAGGATGAAGGCTTCCTGCGTCGCGAAGATCGGGATGCCCAGATTCGAGTTGGCGGCCTGGCTGTCGCCCTTGTGGACGGCCCAGTCGAAGCCGGCCATGCCGTTGCTGCGCTGGATGCCCTCGCTGTTCTGGAACATGATGTCGTCGCCCGACTCGCCGTCGTAGTCGGTGTCGCCGCCGCCGCCGTTCAGGACGTCGTGGCCGACGATGGTCGAGTTGAAGAACAGCTCGGAATTCTCGCCCGACAGGCTGTCGAAGCGCTGCCCGCCCTCCAGCCAATCGTTGCCCTCGTTGCCCAGGAGCACGTCGCCGCCGCTTCCGCCGAGGACGAAGTCGTCGCCGGTGCCGGCGAAGGCCTCCTTGCCGTCGGGGCCGGTCACGATGAAGTCGTTGCCCTGGTTGCCGAAGAGCAGCGACAGGCCCGAGCCGCCGTGGATGACGTCGTTGCCCTCGTTGCCGTGCAGGAAGTCCGCCTCGCCGATATCCGTCCCGGCATTGGTGATGATGTCGTCCCCGGCGCCGCCGAACACCTTGTCGACGCCGTAGCCGGCCTCGATCCGGTCATCGCCCCCCTTGCCCCAGATCGCGTCGTCGCCGCCGCCGGACACGATGACGTCGTTGCCGTCCGTGCCGCCGATCGTGAAGTGCTCGTTGCTGTTGACGCGGATCGACTCGGCGATCCCGTCGCCGTTGGCGTCGACGCGCTCGATCAGCTTGGAGAAGCCGCCGAGGAACGGATCGTCCGACACCGGATCGGCGCCGAGCTGCTTGCTGATGTCGAGTTCGAGGGTCGGCATCTGGAAGGCCGAGAACAGGTTGCCGGGCAGCGCGGTCGAGTCGGCGTCGCCGAGGTCGGTGTTGCGCATCACGAGTTCGGCGAAGGTGTTGTTCTCCAGCTCGTTGAGCAGATTCAGCCCTTGCGTGCGCGACAGGTAGTAGAACCGGTCGGCATCCTGCAGGTTCTCCATCGTCATCTGGAAGACGAAGCTGAACGTCGAGCCCAGCATGCCGCCGAACGCCATCTTCTTCTCGGCGAGGCCGCCCATCCAGAAGTCGATGGTGTTGAGACCGCCGAGCGTGGCATCGCCGGCATAGGCGCCGGTGTGGTTGAGGAAGTCGAGCCGGTCGGCGTCGAAGGCGGCTTTGGCGTCGCCCGTCAGCGTGGAATCGCCCAGCACCAGCTTGGTCGCGGCCGCGCGCAGGTCTTCGACCGTGCGCGGCGCGTCGGCCGTGTTCAGCACCGAGGCGTGGTTGCCGTAGGCCGCGATGAAATTGATGATCGAGGCCGGGTTCTTGAGGTTCAGCGCGAAGTCGGCCCAGCTCTCGTAGGGCTTGAGCAGCGTGTCGCCGGTTTCCTCGAAGAACCGCTCGCGGGCCACGTTCAGGGTCGGCGTGCCGACATCGCGGCCGCGCGCGAGGTTGATGGTGGCCAGATCCAGCGGGATGCCGAGGAGCTGGTTGCGCAGCACGTCGGTGACGAACTCGTCGATCTCGCTGCCGGTCTGGCGGCTCATGCCCCGGATGATCGCCCCCGAGGCGGCCTCGGCATCGCCGAGCGAGTCGTACATGACCGGGTTGAGGAAGCCGTCGAACAGCGTGATGTCGGTCTGGACCGGCTTGCCGTCCGCATCCATTCCGATGGTGGCGATGTCCTGCCGCAGCATCGAGTGGCCGAAGCGGTAGACGACGTGCGCGAACTCCGCCGCGATGCTCGGATTGATGTCGGCCGACGGCTCGAACACGAAGGCGTCGATGTCGGGCTGCATCATCCGGCCGAACTCTTCGAACACGAGATGCTGGTACTCCATCTCGTTGGTGAAGCGCCCGGCCTGGAACAGGCGCTCGCCGTCCCATACCAGGGCGGCCCGGTCGGCCTCGGTGGTCGGGATCGCCGCGACATCGACCAGCAGCCACTGGTTGAGGAAGGCGAGATCCCCGGAATCGAGGGCGATCTGCTTCGTCATCTCGACGATGCGGTTGTGCTCGGAATGGAACACCTGGTGGACGGCGGTCAGCGCGATGTTCTCGTTGGCGCGGCCGTCGCCGGCGACGAAGTGCCGGTCGAGCAGTTCGTTGTCGTAGGCCGTGGCGCCGCGCTGGCCCTGGGGACCGGGGGTGCCGTCGGCGTTGGCATAGCCGAGCGCCGCATCGCCGTCCGCCTGCAGCACGCCGCCGGCGATGACGGGCACGGCCGCGTGGGCGATGTCGTCGAGGAAGGCGTGTCCCGTCAGGACCACGCCCTGCGCGCTGACCGGCGCGGCGGGGTTGCCCTCGCGCAGCACGTCGTCGGCCGTGCCGAGCTTGCCGTCCGGCCCCATGCCCACGACCAGTTGCGGATAGCCGTTCGGGCCGGGGATGAAGTTGCCGTAGGGGTCCGACGCGATCAGCGGGATGTTGCCGACGTTGAGGTCGGTCAGCTCGATGCCGAGGACGGTCTTCGCCTGCGCCTTGATGTCGGCCCAGGTGGCGAGCCCGCCGTTGCTGCCCTCCAGCAGGTGTCCGGAGGCGATCGGCTTGCCGTCGGGACCGGGGATGTACTCGCGCATGAAGACCTGCTTCGACGCGGTCGAGGCATAGGTCTGGTTCTGATCGACCCAGGGTGTGGTCAGGTTCTTGGGACCCGCGCCGTCATCCGCCGTGCCGAGAACGCCGTCCGCGCCGGCCTCGACGGTGACGCGGGTCAGCGGAATGTAGTTCTGCCCGCCCGGCACGTAGAGCGGATCGTCGGGCGACAGCGGGACGTAGACGGTGCCGTTGCCACCCTTGGCCACGAGATCGAGGCCGTGATCGAAGAACTGGCCGAAGATCGTCATCCACCCGTTGAACGGCGATGACAAACCTTCGTCGGGCGCGACGTTCGGCAGATAGACGGTATTCCCGTCCATCTCGACGCCGTACTGCGCAAGTTTCGCGTCGAGCGCGGCCTTGGCGGTCATATCGGCCGGCGCCGCCTTCGCGGCGGCGTGCGCCTTGATCGCCGCGTTCTCGGAAAACATCGTGCCGGTCTCGTCGGGCTCGGGCAGGCCG
>NZ_BPRD01000118.1 GCF_022179745.1 Methylorubrum podarium | reverse complement strand
GAGCGCGCCGCGCTCGCGCCCGGAGCTGCGCCAACCCCGGCCCGGGGGCGCGCGGCAGGCCCCGCGCGGCAGCGGGCGCGGTGCCGCCTTGACCTCCCGGCACGTGAGCGCGAACCGAGCCGCCGTCGCGCATCCGTTTCCCGCGGCCGGAGCGAGACGGGGCAAGGGCTGACGGCACGGTCCCTCGGCGGCTCGCATCGGCCTAGGTGACCCACTCCACGACGAGCGACAGCGTTGCGATCAGCAGGACGCCCCCGGCCTCGTCGCGCACCCGCGCGATCAGCGTGGTCCGGTCCTCGCCGGGCGGCAGGTCCCTGGCGAGCTCGGAAAGGGTGGCGCTGACCTCCTCCCGCACGGCCTCTCGGTCGGCGAGGTCGAGGCCGTCCCGGTCGAAGACCTTTCCGTTGGCGTCGCTGAAATCAAAGAAGTACCGCGGCATCGGCTGGATCCTCGCTCTCCGACAATGACGCCGCCTCGCGGACGAGGCGGTAACGGGCCGGCGCGGGCGTCCGGGCTCCCAATCCGGAGGCACGGCGGTTGGCATCGCCCCACAGAGCTTGCCGACGGCGCCCCTGCCCGCGGCGGCCGATGACCGGTCCCGCCGCCGTCGACATCAGGGAGGTCCCGGACGGGGGCGGGCCTGCCGCGGAGCGGGGCTGGCGGGCATGGGAGGGACGGCGCGCCCGAGTTGCACCGGCGACGCGGAGGCGTCGACCAGGGCACGGCCGGCCGTCGGCCGGGATCAGCTCAGGATGACCGGCTCGGCGACGCGGTTTCGGGGCGGCCGCGTCCGGGCGCCGCCCGCGTCAGGCGGTGCGTCTCGGCGGCCGCTCGATGCGCAGGAGGTGCGGGTCGGCGACGGCATCCTCCTGCAGCGCCCGGAGCCGCTCGGCCGGCCGAAGCCCCGATATGGCACCGGAGGCCGGCGGCGCGGGCACGGCGGCCTGGCATGCCAAGGGCGAACAGGTCGCCGGGCAGGAGGCGGCGCGCTTCTGCTGGGGCTGGTGCCGGTGGGAAGGCTTCGGCGCCACGTCGTCCGGAATGTCACCGGCCGCCTCGGCGGCCGCGGAGATCGCCTCGGCCCCCGCGCCGACGACGTCGCCATCGTCGGGCGCCGGCACGATGCCAACGCTCCATCCACCGTCGTGAGGATAGGCCGGGGGCTCCGCCACCGTCAGGTCAGCGAGGGAGGCGTGTCTCGGCGTCGTGCATTGCGCCGCCGGCGCGACGGCAATGGCCAACGCGAAAACGGACAGCACCAGGAAACGCGCGATCGCCACAGGTTCGCTGACCTCCCCCCGCCTCCCGCGGAGCATCGCACGAGCACGCAGCCCCGGCAATCCGGGACGAGCGTGCACCTCCCCCGGCCCGGAGGCGACGAACGATGGCCCGCGCTGGGTCCCGGTTGCGGTCGGCCGCATGACGCCTCGGCCGGGCCAACTGCGCCTCCCCGCGGCGCTGGCAAGACCGCCGACGGTCGGCGAAGGGACCCGCGATATGGCCTTGACCCTGTAGTGGCTACAGGGTGCATGAAGGCGGCCCTCCGGCCTGGCCCCCGGTGCCGGGCAGAGGGAGCGCCTCATGATCGCAGCGGCTCTTGCGGACCCGACGCCCGCGTCTCCCGCGGCCGCGAAGTCCCTTCGCTGCAGGACGAGGGGCATGGACAGGCCGCCCGGGACCGTTCCGGCCTGGGCCGCACCGTCCGGTCAGCCGGCGACGGCCGGGCGGATGCCCGAAACCACTTCGCGTGACCGGCGGCCCGATCCCTGAGAGCCATGCGCAAAACCGGACGCATCTCCGTGCCGACCGCGATCCGCCCGCTCCGCCTGGGCGCGTGCATGATCGCGCTTGCGCTGATCCTGGGGCTGGTCGGTCTCGCGACCGCGGCCACGGGCGGACCGGCCGAGAGGCAGGCTACCATCGCTCTCGCGGACCTGCCCGGCGTGCTGCGCGACGGAAGCCGCGAGCCTCCGGGCTGTTCCCAGGACTCCTTGCCTGGACCGGGCCTGTGCGGTGGCACCTGCGACTGCGGCTCGGGTCTCAGCCCGGCGCTCGAATGTCCCGGACGGCATCTGCTTGCCCGCCATCTTGGCGTTCCGCCGGATGCGGCGGCTTTGCCTTCGGCTGACCTGGATAAGCCGAGTAAACCACCACGACCTCGATACGTCGGTCTCTGCGGCATGCAGACGACAACCCGAACCGCTCAGCCAAATCATGGGTACGTATCGAGGTTCGCAATGGAGCGACGAGCGTTTGGCCGCCAATCAAGCCGGCGGCGAGCATCCGAACAGGTTCCATCCCGGCAGGGACACCCCATCCAAGTCCCGCTTCCGATGGGGATGCCGACGAATTTGGATCCACTGATCTATGGAGCTGCGACGAATATCGCTCGCGACGTCAGGGACGGCGGCCTGACGAGGTGCCGGTCCGCGGAAGGCAGCACCGCGGCGAAGATCGAAGCCCTTCTGAACTATCTGGAAGGCGTCGTCTTCAGGCATGGCGACGCTGCGGTCGACGGCCTGGTCGCGGACGCTCCGGGCGGACGCTTGCCGGTCGCCTGCAGGACGGGATGCGCCTGGTGCTGCCACCAGGATGTCGACGTGTCCATCCCGGAAGCGATCCTGATCGCGCGCAGGAGAGACGCGGCGCACGGCCCCGAAGGCCGGCCGTCGGGCGCACCCGCGCATCGACCGGCTCCCCTCCGCGTCGTCGGCCGGTCGCGCGCGGGCCTGCCGTGCCCGCTGTTGAGCGAGGAGAAAACCTGCTCGGTCTACGCGGTGCGACCGTTCGCATGTCGTACGTTGCTGTCCTCCGATGCCGTGCTGTGCGAAGACGCCTTGAAATCGGCGGTTTCCGGAAAAGCCGACGTCTACATGAAGTCCTATGGCGTCCTCCAACTTGTCGGATGCGCCCATCGGGCGGGCATCAACGCGATCACGAGAGAACTCGGTCTTCAACACGACGACGTGAGCCTCGTGTCGGCCCTGTCCCAGATCAGCGACGACAAGGACACCGTTGAGCGCTGGATGGCGGGCGCGAGGGTGTTCACGCCGAGAGCCGGTCCTTGACGGCAGCTCTGCCTCCCGAGCCCCGGCTTCCGGGCGTGGACGGCTTGGTGCCGCTGACTCGCCGGCCGAACGGCGCACGCATGACGGACAAGGGCCGAGATCTCCGCGCCGCGGCGGTCGGCCGTGCGGAACGGAGGTGTCCCGCGCCGGGCCGCCCGTTTTTGGGCGGAAATCCGGGACTCTCCGGGACGGCAACTCGGGTGACGGTCGGCGCCGCAAGGCCGAAGGGGAGGATGGTGTGACGGGGGATGAGGGATGAGACGGTTCCTGATGCTGGTCGCACTCGCGGTGCTGGCAGCCCTGCCGGGTGTGGGGATCCGCCTGACCGGCCTGCAGGTCGGTCCCATCGGCGAGATGGTGGCGTTCGGCGCCGCGATCCTGTCGGCCGGGTTCCTGCTCTCGTGGGGCGCGGAGGCGGCCGAACGCCACGTCTCCTTGGGCCTGATCGTCGCCGTCGTGGCCCTGGTGACCGTGCTGCCCGAATACGCGGTCGATCTCTACTACGCCTACCAGGCCGGCAAGGCGGGCCCGGACTCCCAGTACGTCCACTACGCCGCGGCCAACATGACCGGCGCCAACCGCCTCCTGGTCGGGCTGGCGTGGCCGTTGCTGGTCGCGCTGCACTGGCTGAAGGGGGGCGGGCGCGCCATCGCGCTGACGCGGAGCAACGCGGTCGAGATCGTCGTCCTGCTCGTCGCCAGCCTCTACGCCTTCCTGATCGTGCTGAAGGACACGATCACGCTGCTCGACTTCGCCGTGCTCGTCGCGATCTTCGCGGCCTATGTCTGGCGCGTGCGCGGCGGGTCCGAGGCCGAGGAGGACGAGGGCGAGGAGCCCGGCCCGGCCGCCGCCCTCAACGCGCTGACGCCCGCCGCCCAGTGGGCGTCCATGGCTGCGCTGACGGTGGTCGCCTGCGGGATCATCCTGGTCTCGGCCGAGCCCTTCGCGGAGGCGATGGTCGGCTCGGGCCGGCTGCTGGGCCTCAACGAGTTCCTGCTGATCCAGTGGCTGGCGCCGCTGGCGAGCGAGGCCCCGGCCGTCACCGTCGCGATCCTGTTCGTGGTCGCGGGGCGCGCCGCCAGCGGCCTCGCCGCCTTGGTGAGCGACAAGATCAACCAGTGGACGCTGCTCGTCGGCATGCTGCCCCTGGCGATGAGCGTCGGCGCGGGTTCGTTGACGGCCTTGCCGCTCGACGCGCGCCAGGCCGAGGAGTTCTTCCTGACCGCGGCGCAGTCGCTGTTCGCCCTGGCGCTGCTCCTGCGCCTGC
>NZ_BPRD01000117.1 GCF_022179745.1 Methylorubrum podarium | reverse complement strand
CACCGCCGCGCTCGACGCCTGCCTCGTCGGCTCGGCGCAGATCCGGCGCTTCGATCCGGAGGCCTATCGCGACCTGCCCGATCCGTTTCCGGCCTGGCGCCGGGCGGCCGCCTGAGTCCGATGGGCTTCATCAGCCTGAAGGACTGGCGTGCCCGCTCGGCGGGACTGGCGCAAGCGGCAGCCCGCGCGAAGGCGGTGCTGCGACCGGCCCTGGATCTCGGCGAGGCGGACGCGCTCTCCGTCAACGAGATCGCCTGCGCCGATCCCGGCTGCCCGGACGTCGAGACCGTCGTGCTGGTGATGCGGGCCGGCGAGCCGACGCGGGCCCTGCGCTTCCGCGGGCCGCTCGACCACCTCGACGAAATCGCGGCCCGCGCCCTGGCGCAGGAGGAGATCCGGCTCCGCGCGGTTTGAAGCCGGCTTTCATCATTCCGTCTTGGTCGGCATGGGAGTAGGCCTGGGGCCGACTCCATCCAGCCCCGGCCCGAGCGCGGACATGAGCATCAAATTGCGACCGCTGGAGCGCGAAGACCTCCTCTTCGTGCACCAGCTCAACAACAACGACAGCATCATGCGCTACTGGTTCGAGGAGGCCTACGAGTCCTTCGCCGAGCTGGCGCAGCTCTACGAGCGCAACATCCACAATCAGACCGAGCGGCGCTTCATCATCGCCACGGACCGGAGCGAGCCGGCGGGCATGGTCGAGCTCGTGGAGATCAACCACCTGCACCGACGCTGCGAGTTCCAGATCGCGATCCACCCCGATCATCAGGGCAAGGGCTACGCCAAGCGCGCCACCCGCATCGCCATCGACTACGCGTTCAAGGTGCTCAACATCCACAAGCTCTACCTGCACGTGGACAAGGACAACAAGCGCGCGGCCGGCATCTACGAGAGCTGCGGCTTCCGCCCCGAGGGCATTCTGAGGGACGAGTTCTTCGTCAACGGCCGCTACCGCGACGCGGTGCGGATGTGCCTGTTCCAGCCCCACTACCTCGCCGAGCGCGGCGCGGGCGACGTCGCGGAGCCGGTGCTCAAGACCTGATCGGAGCGGCGCCGAGATACGAAAACGGGCCCCGAAGGGCCCGCATCCGTCCGCTGATCGGGAGAGAGATCCTACCGGTACGGGTTGCCGTAGCGGGCGACGTAGGAGGTCGGATCGATCGCGTCGACGGCCGAGAAATCGACGTTGCGGATCGCCGTCGAGCGGGCGCCGATGAACGGGCCGTTGGTGATCGGATCGGGCAGGATGCCGGCGCCGAAGCGGTCGTTGCGGCCGTAGACCGGGTTGAGCTGGTTCGACGCGGCGATGAAGGCCGGGTTGGTGGCCGGGTTCGACACGGAGCCGTTGCCCGGCTCGACCACGTTGCCGGCATCGAGCCAGGAGCGCGGGCGGATGCGGATCGGCAGCGGCTGGCTCACGCGGACGTAACCGGGGTTGCCGTAGGGGCCCTGCGCCTCCGCACTGGTTCCGAACCCGATCGCGGTGAGGGTCATGGCGCCCAGAAGGGCAAGCTTGGAAAAGCGCATGGCGTACCTTGTCGTGTGAGAGGCGACTGTACGGGCCGTTCGTTAAGAATCCCGCTTGTTGAGGAGTAGACGCTCAGGCGTGGCCGTTGTTCCCGAAATATGGCCGCGCTTCGTCATTTTCGCCGTGTTTTTGCCGCATTGTTGCTCGCGGCCGCCTCGGCGACGGCGATGGAGCCCGTGCGATCACCCGGCCCCGCCGCAGCGGCCTCCTCGGCCTGACAGGCGCTCGCGCGGGCGGACATATCGTCACCGAGAGTCGCCGTCACGCGGCCGGCCAGCGCGATCCGGTCGATGGCGCAGGCCACGGCGCGCGCTTCCGGTGCCTGCCCGAGGATGCCGCACAGCCAGCCATCGATGGCTACCGCCTTCAGGTCGAGGCTGCGGAAGCCGATGCAGTTCCGCTTTCCGGCGGCCGAGAGCGTCGTCTCGACGGTCTCGAAGCCGCCGAGGCGGGTCGCCACGACGCCCCGCTCACCGGTTCGGAGGACGGACAGGCCGCGCCCGTCCGCCGCCCGGCGCACCAGGGTGACGAACAGGCTGGAGCCGGGCTCGGTCCGGCCGCCCGCATCGGTGGCGGTGACGAGGAGATAGGGCGCCTCGATCAGGTCAAACGCGCCCTGGCTCACGCTGTCCTCGCGCTGCCCGTTACCGGAATTCCAGCGCGCCGGCTCGACCTGCGGCGTCGGCTCGGCCGAATCCGCGCGCAGCGTCAGCAGCGGTTCCGTCGCGGCGATGGCGCGCCGCGCGCCCTCGGCCGCCCGCGGCGGCTCGCTCCAGGCCCGCGGCG
>NZ_BPRD01000116.1 GCF_022179745.1 Methylorubrum podarium | reverse complement strand
CCGAAATCGGCGAGGCAGGCGCCCGACACCAGGCCGACATAGCCCGAGCCAATCATCGCGATGCGCATCGATGTCTCCGCCGGGCCACCGGAGCCGTCCGGTATGTTGCGGTGCAGTGTAGCCCGGTTCCGCGCCCGCGCAAACCGCCCGCCGCCCCTGCCGCGGTCGCGCTACAGCCGGTAATGCGCCGCGGCGCGGGAAAAATTCGGGTTGTAGTACGGGTCGGCCCGCAGCACCGGCTCCCAGCGCTCGCGCATCACCCGCGATTCGGCCTCGAAGCGGGCGCGCTTCTCCGGCGTGTCCTCGGCGCCCCGGCTCTTCGACTCGTGGTGGACGAGGCGGGCATGCGGCGTCCAGACGATGCGGTAGCCGGCGGCGCGGATCCTGAGGCACAGGTCCACGTCGTTGAAGGCGACCGCCAGATGCGCGGCGTCGAAGCCGCCGACCTCGGAAAAGACTTGTGCGCGCACGGCGAGGCAGGCGCCGGTCACGGCGGAGACCTCCTGCGACAGCAGCATCCGCGCGAAGGAGCCGGGCTCGTGGCCCGGCAGGCCGAGATGGCTGTGGCCGGCGATCCCGCCGATTCCGAGCACGATCCCGCCGTGCTGGATCGTGCCGTCGGGATAGAGGAGCTTCGCGCCGACCGCCCCGATCTCCGGATCGCTCGCGATCGAGGCGAGTTCGGTGAGCCAGCCCGGCTCCAGCACCTCGATGTCGTTGTTGAGGAACAGGAGGATCGTGCCCCGCGCCGCCGCCGCGCCCCGGTTCGACAGGTCCGAGAAGTTGAACGGGCCCGGCGCGGGCAGCACGCGCAAGCGCGGCTCGGCGGCGTAGCGCGCGAACAGGTCCCGCGTCGCCGGCTCGGTGCTGCCGTTATCGACGACGACGACGTCGAGGGCCGGGTAGTCGGTGCGCGCGAACAGCCCGTCGAGGACGACCCCGAGCAGCTCTGCCCGGTCGCGGGTCGGGATGACGACCGTAACGAGCGGCGGCGGCTCCGGCAGCGGGCGCACGAGCCGGTTGAACCCCTCCGGCCCCCGCTCGGCCCTTGCGCCCTTGCGCGCGGCCACCTCGGCGAGCGCCCGCAGGCGTGCCTCCTCGGCCCGCGCGAGCGCCCGATCCGAGAAGGTGCCGGAGCCGGCCGCGGCCCGCCAGTGATAGAGCACCTTCGGGATGTGGCGCACCCGCGCGGCGTCGAGCCCCTCGGTGAGGCGCAGGAGCAGGTCGTGGTCCTGGCTGCCCTCGAAGCCGGGGCGCAGGCCGCCGAGCCGGCGCAGCGTCTGCGTGCGGACGACGCAGAGATGGTTCACGTAGTTCTGCGCCCAGAGCAATTCGCGGTCGTAGCCCGGCTTGAAATGCGGCTCGAAGCGGCGGCCACGGCCTTCGACCTTGTCCTCGTCGCTGTAGATCAGCTCCAGCGCTGGGTCGGCCCGGAGGGCGGCGGCCACCTCGAAGAGGGCGTTCTCGGAGAGGAGGTCGTCGTGGTCGAGGAAGGCGGCGTAGGCGCCGCCCGCGAGGCTCAGGGCGTCGTTGGTCGCCCGGGCGATATGGCCGTTCTCCGGCCGGCGCAGGGCGCGGATGCGCGGCTCCTCGGCGGCGTGGCGGGCGATCAGTTTCGGGATGCGCGGATCGGTGGAGGCGTCGTCGGCGATGCAGAGTTCCCAGGCCGGGTAGAGCTGGCCCCGCACCGAGCGGATCGCCGCCTCCAGCACGCGCGGGTCGGGATCGTGCACCGGCATCAGGACGGAGATGAGCGGGGGCGCCTCCCAGCCCGCGATCTCGGCGCGGATCCGCGCGCGCTCGGCCGCCGTGAGGCGGTCGAAACGGGCGATCCAGGCGGCGTAGCCGGTCTCGGACCGGTGGGCGAGGGCCTGCCCGATCAGCCCGCGGGCGCGCAGCTTCAGGCCGAGGAGGCGCCAGTAGACCGCCCGCGCCGTGAGGCCGGGCTGGCGGCGGCCCGCCCGCGCCACGATCCCGAGGCGCCCGCGGCGGGTGATCGTGAGATCCTGCAGCCGGAAGGGATTGGTCCGCGACAGGGCCGTCAGGCGCAAGGTCGCGACGTCCGGCGGCAGCCGGCCGGTCCAGGCGAAGGCGTCGCCGCCGAGCGGCTCCTCGACCAGCGCCGCGCTCCCGCCATCACCGGAGACGGCGCTGAGGAGGGCGCGGGCGATGCCGCCGCTGCCGGCATCGCGCCAGGTCACGCTGACCCAGACGCCGCCGAGGCCCGCGCCGGCGAGGTCGATGCGCAGGTCGGCCCCGTCCGCGCCCGTCACCGGCAGCGCCCGGCCCGCGAGCGTGACGTGGGGGCCGGCCCGCTCCGCCATCGCGCCTCAGGCCTCCCAGTTCTTCGAGACCGAGGCCCGCACGGCGTCGCTCAGCACCGTGTCGTAGACGACCATGTCGCGGGCGAAGCGCATCCCGCGCAGCAGCTCGGCGAGCGCCAGCGTCTCGTTGGGAATCGGCAGCGGCAGCGGCAGCGGGGCGTCGATCCCGATATGGTGGAACACCGAGGCCATGAACGCCTCGAAGTAGTCGCGGTGGCCGACGACGTCGATGCGCGACAGGACCTCGACCGCGATGATCGAGCTCGCCGGCATCAGCCGGTCCTCCGGCACGTGGGTGCTGAGCTGGCGGGTCAGGGGGTTGTAGAGCAGGTGATAGGCCGGTTCCGGATGATGCCGGAACCGGCCTATCAC
>NZ_BPRD01000115.1 GCF_022179745.1 Methylorubrum podarium | reverse complement strand
GGCGACGCCCGTGCCGCCTGCGGAAGGGCGGCACGGGCGTCGCCATGGCGACGGAGGGCCGTATACGCCGAGGTCGGGCGCTCGGCAAGCGGGTTCCGCGCCCCCTACGACGGATTCGTGACGGCACGGGTGACCGCAGGATATCCTGTGGCCTCGGGTTGCCGCGTGGATGCGAGTGGGCTAGGAGGGCGTACCGTACGGTACGGTACTGTTCTACCAGCCGGATCATGCAGGCGAACCCCGTTCCTACCGAAGCGCTATCCGCCGAGACGCCCTCCCCGCGTCAGCGGGCCGTGCTCGACGCCGCCCTGGCGCTGATGGTCGATGGCAGCGATCCGCTGACCATGGATGCGGTGGCGCGCCGGGCGAGCTGCTCCAAGGAAACGCTCTACAAGTGGTTCGGCGACCGCGACGGCCTGCTCACCGCGACGGTGCGCTGGCAGGCTTCGCGGGTCCATGCCGGCCGCTACGAAATCAGCGGACTCGACGCCGCCGCCCTGCGCGAAAATCTCGTCGATTTCGCCGAGAGCTGGCTCGCGGTGATCGGCAGCCGCACCTCGGTCGCGCTCAACCGGATCGCCATCGCCGAGACCGGCTCGCGCAACAGCAATCTCGGCGGCATCGTCCTGGCGAATGGGCGCTTCGCCATCGGCGAGCGGGTGAAGCCCGTGCTGGAGGCCGGCCGCGCGGCGGGCCTCCTCGCTTTCGAGGACAGTGAAGCGGCGTTCCGGACCTTCTTCGGTCTGGTCGGCCGCGATATCCAGATCCGACTTCTCCTCGGCGACGCGCTCGATCTCGACGCCGCCGGGATCCGGAGCGACGCGGCCCGTGCCGTCGAGCAGTTCCTGGCCCTCTACGGCCAGGCGAAACCCTGAACCGAAACCCCAGCCAACCAGAGAGGACACCCCCATGCGCGTCTATTACGATCGCGACGCCGACCTGAACCTGATCAAGGGCAAGAAGGTCGTCATCGTCGGCTACGGCAGCCAGGGCCATGCCCACGCGCTCAACCTGCGCGATTCCGGCGTGAAGGACATCGTCATCGCGCTCCGCGAAGGCTCGGCCACCGCCAAGAAGGCGGAGCACGAGGGCTTCAAGGTGATGAACGTCGCCGACGCCGCGAAGTGGGGCGACGTGGTGATGATGCTCACCCCCGACGAGCTTCAGGGCGACATCTACAAGGAGTCGCTCGAGGGCAACATGAAGGAGGGTGCCGCCCTCCTGTTCGCCCACGGCCTCAACGTGCACTTCAACCTGATCGAGCCGCGCAAGGATCTCGACGTGCTGATGGTCGCGCCGAAGGGCCCCGGCCACACCGTGCGCGGCGAGTACCTCAAGGGCGGCGGCGTCCCGACGCTCATCGCCATCGCGCAGGATGCCTCGGGCAACGCCCACGATCTCGGCCTCTCCTACGCCTCGGCCAATGGCGGCGGCCGCGCCGGCATCATCGAGACGACGTTCAAGGAAGAGTGCGAGACCGACCTGTTCGGTGAGCAGGCCGTGCTCTGCGGCGGCCTCGTCGAGCTGATCAAGGCCGGCTTCGAGACGCTGGTCGAGGCGGGCTACGCCCCCGAGATGGCCTATTTCGAGTGCCTGCACGAGGTGAAGCTGATCGTCGACCTCATCTATGAAGGCGGCATCGCCAACATGAACTACTCGATCTCGAACACCGCCGAGTACGGCGAGTACGTCACCGGCCCGCGCATCGTGACGCCGGAGACCAAGGCCGAGATGAAGCGCGTCCTCAACGACATCCAGTCGGGCATCTTCACCCGCAACTGGATGCTGGAGAACAAGGTCGGCCAGACCTCGTTCAAGGCCACCCGCGCCAAGCTCGCCGCCCATCCGATCGAGGAGGTCGGCGCCAAGCTCCGCGGCATGATGCCGTGGATCTCGGAGAAGGCCCTGGTCGACAAGACCAAGAACTGATGTTTTTGGATCGGGAGGCCGTGCTTTGCTCGGCCTCCACTGTTGCGGAGGGCCGGTTCGCGCCAGCGTGACCGGCCTTTCTCTTGTCCGGACCTTGGCTTAAAAGCCCCCCGGGAGGCCCGCGAAACGAGGCCCCGGAGGAGACGCACATGGCATCGCTCTACTCGGAAGCGCACCGCGCGCTTCAAGAGGAATTCGGCACGACCAAGCTCGCCGTCCGCCTGGACGAGGATTGGGTGCACGAGACGATCCAGCCGGACGAGGCCGCCTTCATCGGCTCGCGCGACATGTTCTTTCTGTCCACCGTCGATCCCGACGGCATGCCGACCGTTTCCTACAAGGGCGGCCCGACCGGCTTCGTGAAGGTGGTCGACGGCGCGACGCTGGTGTTTCCCGGCTTCGACGGCAACGGGATGTTCTACTCGGTCGGCAACATCGCGGGGCAGGCCAAGGTCGGTCTCCTCTTCATCGACTTCGAGACACCGCACCGCATCCGCGTCCAGGGCCACGCCTCGCTGCTGCGCGACGACCCGCTGATGGCCGAGTACACGGAAGCGAAATACCTCGTGAAGGTCGACGTCACGAAGATCTGGGTCAACTGCCCGCGCTACATCCACAAGTACAAGAAGCTCGAGCAGAACAAGTACGTGCCGCGCCCCGACCGGGAGACGCCGCTCGCCGCCTGGAAACGGCTCGACCTCGCCGGC
Source organism: Methylorubrum podarium (assembly GCF_022179745.1). Classification (GTDB taxonomy): domain Bacteria; phylum Pseudomonadota; class Alphaproteobacteria; order Rhizobiales; family Beijerinckiaceae; genus Methylobacterium; species Methylobacterium podarium. The sequence goes on along the minus strand of NZ_BPRD01000115.1, from coordinate 15,514 downwards.
GACGTGATCAGCGACGAGGACAAGGCGCGAGTCGCCAAGGAGGGCCGCCTCGAGGTCTCCGAATACGAGGCGCTCGTCGCCCGCGGCGAGGCCTGAGCCGGCCGGCGCTTCGACAGACGGTTGTTCGCCCCGACCGGAACGGCAGGCCGAACGGTCGGCCGCTGCGATGAGGGATCAAAAAAGCCCGCGCATCCTGTGCGATGCGCGGGCCTTTTCGTGTCCGGTCGGCCGCACGCGGCGGCACTCCCTGGTCCGTCCTCGCGAGACGAGGCGTCGCCATCCGGCGCGCGCCCCCTCGCACTCCCGGATCGCTCCGCCCCGTCCGCGGTGACGGCGGAGCCTGACTCACATCGCCTTGAGCGGACCGGCCTCGATCACGTCCTCGACCGTGCGCAGGCCCGCCCGGGTGGAGTTGACGAGCACGGCCATGTTGCCGGGCGGGTGCTGGTTCTTCCACATCTTGGTGTGGGCGGCCGGGATCTTGTCCCAGGGGAACACCTCGCTCATGCAGGGATCGACGCGCCGGTCCATCACGAACTGGTTGGCGGCCGAGGCCTGCTTGAGGTGGGCGAAGTGCGAGCCCTGGATGCGCTTCTGGCGCATCCAGACGTAGCGGGCGTCGAAGGTGATGTTGAAGCCGGTGGTGCCGGCGCAGAACACCACCATGCCGCCGCGTTTCACCACCAGCGACGAGACCGGGAAGGTCGCCTCGCCCGGATGCTCGAACACGATGTCGACGTCGTTGCCCTTGCCGGTGATGTCCCAGATCGCCTTGCCGAACTTCCGGGCTTCCTTGAGCCAGGTGTTGTACTCGGGCGAGTTCACCTTCGGGAGCTGGCCCCAGCACTCGAAGTCCTTGCGGTTGATGACGCCCTTGGCGCCGAGGCTCATCACGTAGTCGCGCTTCGACTCGTCCGAGATCACCGCGATGGCGTTGGCGCCCGACGCCGCACAGAGCTGCACGCCGAACACGCCGAGGCCGCCCGAGGCGCCCCAGATCAGCACGTTCTGGCCGGGACGCACGGTGTGGGGCGCGTGGCCGAACAGCATGCGGTAGGCGGTGGCGAGCGTTAGGGTGTAGCAGGCGGCCTCTTCCCAGGTGAGGTGCTTGGGCCGGACCATGAGCTGGCGCGACTGCACCCGGCAGAACTGGGCGAAGGAGCCGTCGCCGGTCTCATAGCCCCAGATGCGCTGGGTCGGCGAGAACATCGGGTCGCCGCCGTTGCACTCCTCGTCGTCGCCGTCGTCCTGGTTGCAGTGGACGATGACCTCGTCGCCGACCTTCCAGCGCTTCACCTTGGCGCCGACCTTCCAGACGATGCCGGAGGCGTCGGAACCGGCGATGTGGTACTCGCCCTTGTGCACGTCGAACGGCGAGATAGGCTCGCCGAGGCCGGCCCAGACGCCGTTGTAGTTCACGCCCGCGGCCATGACGTAGACGAGCACCTCGTCGTCGCCGATCTCCCACACGGGCAGCACTTCGAGCTGGTGCGACTCCTCCGGCGGTCCGTGGCGCTCGCGGCGGATCGCCCAGGCATACATCTTGGCGGGCACGTGGCCGAGCGGGGGGATCTCGCCGAGCTCGTAAAGGTCCTTGGCTTCCGCCGTCTGCCCGGTCCAGGCCGGCGCTGCGCTTGCAGCCATCGTGGCACTCCCTGTCCTATTCACGGCTCGCGCGCCTCGATCCGCGCGACCTTGGCCGACGCTATAAGCACGATGTTTCCGGCCTTCCAAGTGGCCTAAAAGGCGAGGCTTCGTCCGGTCCGCATAAAAACCTGGCGCTACGGTCGGACTGCGTATTTGAATTCAAAATAACGTGGAGATGAACCCTCGCCAACGTGCTCTCACTTCGAACCAAGTCTCTCCACGACGGGGCATGGACCCGAGCTCTCATTCAAAAATTCGCTTTGAGCCGGATCAAGTTTTTCCAATTCCGGGAGTAACGATCCTCGACCTTTCTCCCAGATGACGAGCCGCGACGGCTTCGCTACGGTGCCGGCCAACAGCCGTGCCTCAAGGCGCGCGAACGCATCGGATCAGGGAGTCGAGTGGATGAGCGCGCAAGCGAGCGTCGCCGAGGTCAAGCGCGACAAGCCGTGGATCATCCGCACCTATGCGGGCCACTCCACGGCGGCGGAATCGAACAAGCTCTATCGCGGCAACCTCGCCAAGGGCCAGACCGGCCTCTCGGTCGCCTTCGATCTGCCGACGCAGACCGGCTACGACCCCGACCATGAACTCGCCCGCGGCGAGGTCGGCAAGGTCGGCGTCTCGATCGCGCATCTCGGCGACATGCGGACCCTGTTCGACCAGATTCCGCTGGCGCAGATGAACACCTCGATGACGATCAACGCCACGGCGCCGTGGCTGCTGTCGCTCTATCTCGCGGTGGCCGAGGAGCAGGGCGCGCCGATCGCGGCGCTCCAGGGCACCACGCAGAACGACATCATCAAGGAATACCTCTCGCGCGGCACCTACGTGTTCCCGCCCGCGCCCTCGCTGCGGCTCACCAAGGACGTGATCCTGTTCACGACCAAGAACGTGCCGAAGTGGAACCCGATGAACGTCTGCTCCTACCACCTGCAGGAGGCGGGGGCGACGCCGGTCCAGGAACTTTCCTACGCGCTCGCTATCGCCATCGCCGTGCTCGACACGGTGCGCGACGATCCCGATTTCGACGAGGCCAGCTTCTCGGACGTGTTCAGCCGCATCTCGTTCTTCGTGAACGCCGGCATGCGGTTCGTCACCGAGATCTGCAAGATGCGCGCCTTCGCCGAGCTGTGGGACGAGATCGCCCAACAGCGCTACGGCATCACCGACGCCAAGAAGCGGATTTTCCGCTACGGCGTGCAGGTCAACTCCCTCGGACTGACGGAACAGCAGCCCGAGAACAACGTGCACCGCATCCTGATCGAGATGCTGGCGGTGACCCTCTCGAAGCGCGCCCGCGCCCGCGCGGTGCAGCTCCCGGCCTGGAACGAGGCGCTCGGCCTGCCCCGCCCCTGGGACCAGCAATGGTCGATGCGGATGCAGCAGATCCTCGCCTTCGAGACCGACCTGCTCGAATACGACGACATCTTCGACGGCTCGACCGTAATCGAATCCCGCGTCGAGGCGCTCAAGGAGCAGACCCGGGCCGAATTGAAGCGCATCGCCGAGATCGGCGGCGCGGTCTCGGCGGTCGAGGCGGGCGAGTTGAAGCGGGCGCTGGTGGAATCGAACGCCAAGCGCATCGCGGCGATCGAGAAGGGCGAGCAGATCGTCGTCGGCGTCAACAAGTGGCAGCAGGGCGAACCCTCGCCGCTCACCGCCGGGGATGGGGCGATCTTCACGGTCTCGGAGACGGTTGAGATGGAGGCCGAGGCCCGCATCCGCGAGTGGCGCGCGAAGCGCGACGATCGCGCGGTCGGCCAGGCGCTGGACGATCTGGAACAGGCCGCGCGCTCGGGCGCCAACATCATGCCGCCCTCCATCGCCGCGGCGAAGGCGGGCGTGACCACCGGCGAATGGGGCCGGCGCCTGCGCGAGGTTTTTGGCGAGTACCGCGCGCCGACCGGCGTGACGCTCGAGACGGTCACCTCGGGCGCGGCGGAGGAGGCGCGCCTGCTCATCGCCGACCTCGGCGAGCGCCTCGGCGAGACGCCGAAGCTGGTCGTCGGCAAGCCCGGTCTCGATGGCCATTCCAACGGCGCCGAGCAGATTGCGCTCCGCGCCCGCGATGTCGGCTTCGACGTGACCTACGACGGCATCCGCCAGACGCCCACCGAGATCGTCGCCAAGGCGAAGGAGCGCGGCGCCCACGTCATCGGTCTCTCCGTACTCTCCGGGAGCCATGTGCCGCTGGTGCGCGAGGTGAAGGCGAAGCTGCGCGAGGCGGGCCTCGACCACGTGCCGGTCGTCGTCGGCGGCATCATCTCGACCGAGGACGAGCTGGTGCTCAAGAACATGGGCGTCACGGCGGTCTATACGCCGAAGGACTACGAGCTCGACAAGATCATGGTCGGGCTCGCCAAAGTCGTGGAGCGAGCTCTCGACAAGCGCGCCGCCGACCGGGCGGATACGGAAGCCGGCGTGCCGGGCGCGCCGAAAAGCAACGGGGACGCCGCTCAGGTCTTCTGAGGGCTGCCGCGTCGCGGCGGACGGCCTTCTCGCCCCCGGCGGTGAGAAGGCGCTCGAAGTCCCGCCGTCGGCGGCAGAGGCACCCGCGCTCGCGGATGGCCGGATCGGGCGATCCGAGAGCGCGGAGGCTCGGCCTCAGCGAATGCCGCCGCTGGCGTTGATCACCGCGCCGGTGACCCAGCGGGCGTCGTCCGAGGCGAGGAAGGCGACGACGCCGGCAATGTCGTCCGGCTGGCCGGCTCGGCCGAGCGGGGTCGTCGCGACGAAGCCGGCCTCCATCTCCGAGCCGGCGATGCCGGCGCTATGGGTGCCCTCCGTGACCACGTAGCCGGGGCTGACCGTGTTCACCCGGATCTTGCGCGGAGCGAGTTCATTGGCGAGGACGCCGGAGATCGCGTTCAGAGCACCCTTGGTGCCGGTATAGACCGCGCTGGTCGGCGTCTCGACGTCGATGACGGCCGACGAGATATTGATGATGCTGCCGCCCTCTCCGAGGTGTTTCGTCGCCGCCTGGGTCACCAGCAGGACGCCCAGCACATTGATATCGAACAGACGACGATAGTGCTGTTCGGTCACGTCCTCGATCGCCGCGAACTCGTAGACGCCGGAATTGTTCACCAGCACGTCGAGCCGACCGAACTGCCGTACGGCGGTCTCGATCAGGCCGTGCGCCTGCGCGGCGTTGGAGACGTCGGCCTGGACCGCGACGGCCTTGCCCCCGGCGGCCGCGATGCTCTCGACGACGGCGTCCGCGCCGGCCTTGCTCGACGCGTAGTTGACGATGACGGAAGCACCGTCCTTCGCCAGAGCCTTGGCGATCGCGGCGCCGATCCCCTTCGATGCGCCGGTCACCACCGCGACCTTGCCCTCAAGCTTCGACATCTGTGCTAACCCTTCGACATGGGCCGGCTCCGGTGCGGCGCCTCAGTCCCATAGTTCGGGATTTCGGAACTATGGAAGCGAGGTTCAAGTCCCCATATGAATGAATCATGAGGCCCCTGTTTCACCCAGCGATTGAGGACGTCCAGCCGGAGGCGATCCTGCACGCCCTGTCGGATCCGCGCCGTGCGGAGATCTTTGCCCGGATCACGAAGGCGGGGTGCGTGCAGGCCTGCTCGGCCGTGTCCGCTCTGGGCGATCAGGTCATCCCGAAATCGTCGCTCTCCAGCCACTTCAAGGTGCTGCGCGAGGCCGGTTTGATCCGCTGCGAGCGTCACGGCGTCGAGATGCGCAACCATTCGCGCTGCGCCGAGGTCGAAGCCCGCTTTCCCGGCCTCCTCCCGGCGATCATGAACGCCTACGCGGCGCGGTGTCCCTGAACGCGGTTTCGGAAGGGTCCGCATACGCTGTATCCGTGAGGTCGAAATTCGGGATCGGACAGGGCGCGCCCGAGCCGTCCATCCTGCTTGACCCGCCGCCGCCGGCGGTGCCAGAAACCGCCGCTTCAAGCGGGATGCGAGATCGCCTCGGCCCGGACCTTCTTTCCAGGGACCCGCGCCGATGGCCGCGTTCACCGAACTCGTGTTCTCCGGCGTCCAGCCGACCGGGAACCTGCATCTCGGCAACTATCTCGGCGCCATCAAGCGCTTCGTCGAGATGCAGCAGCGCGACGCGCAATGCCTGTATTGCGTGGTCGATCTCCACGCCATCACCCTTTGGCAGGATCCGCAGGCGCTGAAGGGGCAGATCCGCGAGGTCACGGCCGCCTTCCTCGCCGCCGGCATCGATCCGACGCGCTCCATCGTCTTCAACCAGTCCCAGGTGCCCCAGCACGCGGAACTCGCCTGGATCTTCAACTGCGTCGCCCGCCTCGGCTGGCTCAACCGCATGACGCAGTTCAAGGACAAGGCCGGCAAGGATCGGGAGAACGCCTCGATCGGTCTCTACGACTACCCCGTGCTGATGGCGGCCGACATCCTGGCCTACCGGGCGACCCACGTGCCGGTGGGCGAGGACCAGAAGCAGCACCTCGAACTGACCCGCGACATCGCCCAGAAATTCAACAACGACTTCGCGGGGTCGATCCTGGCGCACGGCCACGGCGAGCAGTTCTTCCCGCTGACCGAGCCGCTGATCGGCGGGCCGGCGGCGCGGGTCATGTCCCTGCGCGACGGCACCAAGAAGATGTCGAAGTCGGACCCGTCCGAGTATTCGCGCATCGCGCTCACCGACGACGCGGACGCCATCGCGCAGAAGGTGCGCAAGGCCAAGACCGATCCCGAGCCCCTCCCCTCGGAGACCGCCGGGCTCGCAGGGCGGCCGGAGGCCGACAACCTCGTCGGCATCTTCGCGGCCCTGCGCGGCATCACCCGCGACGAGGTGCTGAAGGATTTCGGGGGCGCGCAGTTCTCCAGCTTCAAGCCGGCCCTGGTCGATCTCGCCGTGGAGACGCTGGCGCCGATCGGCGCCGAGATGAAGCGGCTCGTCGCCGATCCGGCCTATATCGACGGCGTGCTCGCCGACGGGGCGGGCCGGGCCGAGGCGATCGCCGCGCCGACGCTGGACGCGGTCAAGGACATCGTCGGCTTCGTCCGGCGGGGTCCGGCGCTCAGGGCCGTGTGAGGCGTCGCGCCGTCACCGGCGCGGCTCGTCCTTGCGCAGGTGACGGCCGTAGGCCTGTTCCTTCTCCTCGCGCTCCTTGATGAGGTCGGCATAGGCCTGGCGCATCTCGGGCGAGACGGCGACGCTCTTGCCCTTCGACGGCTTGCGCTTGGGTGCCTTCTTGAAGGTGTCTGGTGTCTCGGCCATCGTCCGCGCGCTCCCCTTCGTCCGATCCGTTCATATGGCAAGCCCGATGCCGGCCGGTATAGGGCGTCTACCGGGCCGGCGATTCGACTGCTAGATACCGGCGGACCGAGGCCGGGGGACATCTACCCGGCATCCGACGACGATTTCGAGAAGACCGATGGAAAAGTTCACGACCCTGGAGGGCGTCGCCGCGCCCATGCGGATCATCAACATCGACACCGACCGCATCATCCCCAAGCAGTATCTCAAGACGATCAAGCGCACCGGGCTCGGCCAGGGCCTGTTCTCCGAGATGCGCTACAACGACGACGGCTCGGAAAACCCGGATTTCGTCCTCAACCAGCCGGCCTACCGCAACGCCAAGATCCTGGTTGTCGGCGACAATTTCGGCTGCGGCTCGTCGCGGGAGCACGCGCCCTGGGCGCTCGCCGATTTCGGCATCCGCTGCGTGATCTCCACGAGCTTCGCCGACATCTTCTTCAACAACTGCGCCAAGAACGGCATTCTGGCGATCGTCGTCCCGCCGGAGGATCTCGAGAAGCTGTTCGAGGATGCGGAGCGCGGCGCCAACGCGACGCTGACGATCGATCTCGCCGCGCAGACCATCAAGGGGCCGGACGGCGGCACGCTGCATTTCGACATCGACGAGGGCCGCAAGCACAACCTGCTCAACGGCCTCGACGAGATCGGCCTGACCCTGGACCAGAAGGCCCCTGCGATCGACGCCTACGAAGCGAAGCTCGCCGAGCGCGAGTGGGCCTGATCAACCGCTAACGCTGCGCCCTGCCCCGCAGGGCGAGCACCCGCGCCGCCTCGACGAAGGCGGCGGCCCATCGATCGAGGGCGGGCCGGTGGCGCCCTCCCCCGGCCTTCGGGCGCCGGGTGCGCGGCGGCATCGGGATGTGCAGGAACACGACCGGACGGTCGGCTGCCAGGGTTCGGAAATACGAGGCGTTGCACAGGTAGCGCCCGGCATCGCGCGAGGCCACGGCCGCGAGCCCGGCGCGCCGCAGCGCCACGAGCACCTGCGCCGCAGCCCGGCTCCGGCGCTGGGCCGGGCTCTCCGGCTCGAAGGCGAGGGTTCGCCCCACCGCGCCGCCCGCATCGGGAAACAGCCGGCTTACCCGGTTGACCGCACGGGTCTCGACGCAGACACGGGATCGCCGGGCGGCGACGCCGATCATCAGGACCGCGCTCGGGCCTTCCGCCAGCGCCGGAGCGAGCTGCGCGTCGAGGGCGGCGTAGCGGGTGTCGAGCACGAGGCAGTCCGGCGCCTGCCCGAGGACGCGGCGCAGATGCGGCGAGCCCGCCAGCCGCCGCGCGAGGCGGGCGCTCGGGTTGTCGGGCACCGTCGGGAACGGGCCGAACCCCGTGACGAGCAGGCGGCTCACAACCCGATCAGCGTTGCGATCGCGTCGGCCCCGGCGGCCGGCGAGTGCTCGCCGCCGGCCACCGCCCGCTCGGCCTCGGCGGTCGCCTGGCGCACCTCGGCGCTGCCGACGAGGCGCTGGTGCAGCCGCTCGTGGACCAGTGCCCACATCCACTTCACATCCTGCTCACGGCGCTTCTTCGCGATCTCGCCGGTCGCGGTGAGCTTGGCGCGATGGTCCTCGATTCGGCTCCACAGGCTGTCGAGCCCCTTGCCGTGCAGGCCGGAGATCGTGACCACCGGCGGCGTCCAGGTGGCCGACGGCGGGGTCAGGATGTGGAGCGCGGCGCGGTACTCGGAGGCCGCGGCATTGGCCCGGCGCTCGCCCTCGCCGTCATCGGCCTTGTTGACCGCGATCATGTCGGCGAGTTCGAGAATGCCCTTCTTGATGCCCTGGAGCTCGTCGCCGGCGCCCGGCAGCATCAGCACGAGGAAGAAGTCGGTGAGGTCGGCCACCGCCGTCTCCGACTGGCCGACGCCGACGGTCTCCACGAGGATCACGTCGAAGCCCGCCGCCTCGCACAGCAGCATGGTCTCGCGGGTCTTGGCCGCGACGCCGCCCAGCGTGCCCGATGAGGGAGAAGGCCGGATGAAGGCGTTGCGGTCGATGGCGAGCCGCGCCATCCGCGTCTTGTCGCCGAGGATCGAGCCGCCGGTGCGGGTCGAGGACGGATCGACCGCCAGCACCGCCACCTTGTGCCCGGCGCCCGTCAGCAGCGCGCCGAGCGCGTCGATGGTGGTCGACTTGCCGACGCCCGGCACCCCGGTGATGCCGACGCGGATCGCCCGGCCGGTCCGCGGCAGCACCGCGTCGATCAGGTCGCGCGCCGCCGCCCGGTGATCGGCCCGACGCGACTCGGCCAGCGTGATGGCGCGGGCGAGCGCCGCCCGGTCGCCGGCCAGGAGTCGCTCGCGGATGTGATCCATGTCGGGGAGGGTCGCGCTCATCGCTCCTTCATGCCGGGGCGTCGTGCGGCCGTCGAGTGGCCAAAATCCCAATCGTGCCCCGCCACGGTCAAGATCCTGCGCGAAGGAGGAGCGCCCGGCGCCGGCATGCCACCGGAACGGGCTTCTTCGGGGACCCGAGACCGGTCATGCAGCCCTCCGACGCGACGCGCCGCTCCCTCCTGCGCCTGATGGGCCTTGCCGGCGTGGCCGGCCTCTCTCCTGCCCTGTCGGCCTGCGTCATGGACGGGCTCGCCACCGGCACCGTCGCCGAGACGCAGTCGGCGCTCGACGTGAGCCCGGTGCTACTCGTCGCCACGACCCGCCGCCCGGCCTCCGGCAACCCGCCGAAGGCGCCGTTCTTCGGCTCCGAGCGCGGGCGGGGCCTGAGCTTTGCCGAGGCGCGCATGTCGGCGCCGGACCGCTCGTTGATCGGCAAGGTCTCCGCTGTGGTGGGCGGCGATTGGGGCGTCCGCTCCGTCGGCGAGGTCACGACGGGGCCGGGCGCGGCGGTCGCCTTCGCGCAATCCGCCTTCGGCCGCGACGTGCTGATCTACGTCCACGGCTACCGCGAGAGCTTCGAGTCCGCCGCGGTCAGCGCCGCGCGCCTCTCCGACGGGATCCGCTTCAGCGGCGCCTCGGCTTTGTTCACCTGGCCCTCGGCCGCGGCGACCTTCGATTACGGCTACGACCGCGAGAGCGCGCTGTGGTCCCGCGACGCGTTCGAGGACCTCCTGAAGACCGTAACCACCACGCCGAGCGGCGGGCGCATCCACATCGTCGCCCACTCGATGGGGACGCTGCTGACGCTGGAAACCCTGCGCATGCTGCGGGTCGAGGCCGGTGAGGCGGCGGTCGCCCGGATCGGCGCAGTGGTGCTCGCCGCGCCCGACATCGACATCGACCTGTTCGCCAACGGCGTCGAGCGCCTGGGGCCGGATGCGAAGCGCATCACCGTCATCTCGGCCACGAACGACAGGGCGCTGGAGCTCTCCGGCGCCATCGCCGGCGGCGTCGTCCGCGCGGGCGCCGCCGATCGCGAGCGCCTGGAAGCGCTCGGCGTGCGCGTCGCCGACGCCTCGGATTACGGCGGCGGCATCTTCAACCACGACCTGTTCCTGTCGAATCGCGAGGTGCAGGGCGTCGTGAAGCGCGCCGTCGCCCGCGGGAGCAGCGGCGCGTAATCGCGCGCGGGACCCATCGACGAATCCGGTTCCGGCGTCCTACAAGCGCCGCCGAACCCGGCCAGCCCGGCCGGGTTTTACGCGCAGCGCCGCCCGTCGGCCTGCGGCCCATTTCCCTCCTTCGAGGACGTTCCCGATGTTCACGCTCGAGATCGACGGCACGGCGATCGCGGTCATCAACGGCGACGAGGCGACCGCCCGCGACCTGTTCACCTGCGACGGCTTCAAGGAGGACATCCGGACGATGACGACGGCGGGTCGTCCGATCTGGAACGGCACCTCCGAGCTCACCGTGCGCAAGTCCACGGAGGACGAGATCGAGGAATTCGAGGACGCGCTCGCCGCCGATGACGGCGAGGGCGATTTCGAGCCGGACGAGCAGCACGCCGCCGAGGGCGGCAGCGGCGCCGACGACGAGGAGGAGGCCGACATCGTCTTCCTCGTGGACATCGACGACGAGGACGAGGATCAACCGCACGACGCGTAACCGGTCGAGCGCGAGTGGAGCGGATACTCTTCTCCCCCTTGTGGGGAGGAGTGGGAGGTGGGGGTGGCTCAGGATGCGGCGTCGCGTTGCCTCCTGCACCACCCCCACCCTTTTATCCCTCCCCACAAGGGGGAGGGAACGAGCGGCTCACCCCTCCCGCACCACCTGCATCGACGTCCCGGCGGATTCCACCTCGCGGATCGGCTCGCAGCGTCCGCCGAGGTAGCGTGCCAGAAACGCCTCGGCGCGGGCGAAGAAGGCCAGCCGGTTGGCCGGGCGCACGAGGCCGTGGCCCTCGTCCGGGAACAGCAGGTAGGTGACCGGGATGCCGCCCCGCTCCATCGCGGCGACCATCTGGTCGGATTCGGCCTGTTTCACCCGCGGATCGTTGGCGCCCTGCACGATCAGCAGCGGCGCCTTGATCCGGTCGGCGAAGTAGACCGGCGAGCGCTCGCGGATCAGCGCCATGCCCTCCTCGGTGTCCGGATCGCCGATGGCGCGGTGGAGCTGTGCCCGCATCGCCTCCCAGTAGGGCGGGATGGTCCGCACGAGGGTCTCGAGGTTGGCCGGGCCGACGAGATCGATGCCGCAGGCATAGGCCTCCGGATTGCGCGTAAGTGCCATCAGCGTGGCGTAGCCGCCGTAGCTGCCGCCCATGATCGCGACGCGGGCGGGGTCGGCCACGCCCTCGGCCACCGCCCAGGCGACGGCGTCGCTGAGGTCGTCGTCCATCCGCCGGCCCCATTCGCGGTCCCCCGCGTTGAGGAAGGCCTTTCCGAATCCGGTCGAGGAGCGGAAATTGACGCTGAGCGCGGCGTAGCCGCGGTTGGCCAGCCACTGGTGCAGACCGTCGAAGCCGTAGCTGTCGCGCGCCCACGGACCGCCGTGGACGAGAAGCACCAGCGGGCCGGGCGCTTGCGCGTCGAGCGGGCGGGTCAGGTAGGAGACGAGGTCGAGCCCGTCGCGGGAGCGGATGATCGCCGGGCGCATCGATGCGAGCGGGGCGCCCTCCAGCTCCGGCCGGGCGCTGCCGAGCGAGCGCAGGCTCTTCGCCCGCCGGTCGTAGATCGCCGCCTCGCCGACGCGGGTGTCGGCGCGGGCGACGACGATCCAGAGCGAATCGTCCTCCGTGCGGCTCGCCGGATACCAGTCGCCGAGCCCCTGGCTGTCGAGGAAGGCGAAGTCGTCGGCGAAGCGCGGGTCGAGCACGTGCCAGGACTTGCGGGCATGGGTGACCGAGTAGGCCACCGGCTCGTGCGTCTCGACGTCCTGCAGCACGGCGCCGATATCCGCCTCCGCGTGCGAGGCCAGCACGCGGGTCTCAGCCGTAGCGAGGTCGATCCGGGTCAGCGCCGCGGTGTTGCGTCCGCGGCTGTCGCGGCAGAACAGGGCGGTGCCGGCGGCGTCGAGATTCTCCGCGCCGGAGACGCGGGCATCCTCGGGCGGGAAGGCGAGCCAGGGCTTCCAGTTCGCGCCGTCGGGGGCGAGCAGCTCGCTCGAACCGTCCGGACGATTGCGGAAGGCGAAGCGCACGGCGTAGCGCTCGTCGATGAGGAAGCCGGCGAAACCCGGATTCTCGACGACCAGGCTGCGCTCGCCGGTGGCGAGATCGACGCTGTACAGGTCGTGGAAGCGCGGATCGCGGTCGTTGATCGCCACCAGCACGCGGTCGCGCACGATGCGGCTCACGCCCACGATCGCCGCGGCGATGCCGGGATAGGGCGTCAGGTCGCGGCGCTCGCCGTTGGTCAGATCGACGGCGTAGAGATGATTGTTCTCGTCGCCGTCCGCGTCCTGCACGTAGAGCAGGTGGCGCCCGTCATAGGCGAAGCCGTAGGCGTCGATGCCGCGGCGGCGGTCGGTGGTGACCGGCACGGCGGCGTCGAGATCGTCGAGCGGCGCCGACCAGATGTTGAGGACGCCCTCGAAGGGCGCCACCCAGCCGAGGCGGCGCCCGTCCGGGCTGATCTGATGGCCGTAGCGCGTCGGATTGCCGAACAGGTGCTCGCGGGGGATCAGATCGACCATGACGTCTCCTCGAAGTCCGGCGCCCGCCTCGGGCGGCGCGCTCGGGTTTCGAGGAAACTATCGCGGGATCAGCCGAGCACCACCACCTTGGCGCCGACCTCGACGCGGTTGAACAGGTCGATGGCATCCTGGTTGATCATGCGGATGCAGCCCGAGGACACGCTCTTGCCGATGGAGTGCGGCTCCAGCGTGCCGTGGATGCGGAACAGCGTGTCCTTGTTGTTCTGCCACAGATACATGGCCCGCGCGCCGAGCGGGTTGCGGCTCCCGCCGGGGACGCCGAGGCCGCTCTGCAGCTTGTCGACCTCGCGGGCCAGATCCGGCCGGCGGGCGATCATCTCCTTGGGCGGATACCAGTCCGGCCAGGCCTGCTTCGAATTGACGGTCGCGGTGCCCGACCAAGAGAAGCCCTGCTTGCCCACGCCCACGCCGTAGCGGCGCGCCCGGCCGTTCGGAAGGACGAGGTAGAGGAAGTGGGCCTTGGGATCGACCACGATCGTGCCGGGCGGCTCGGTGGTGCGGAAATCGACCTCCTGGCGCAGGTAGATCGGGTTGAACTTCTTGTAGGCGATCGCCTGGACGGGAAACGGCTCGTTAGCGATCGCCGCGTAGGCCCGCGTGTAGTCGATCGGGCCGTTATCGGGCTCCTGCGGCGGCACCGGATAGCCGGCCTGCTGCTGGCGCGGCGTCTGGTTGGGCGCCTCGGCGGCGGGCGGCTCGCCGCTGCGCTCGGCCCGGCGGCGGGCATAGGCCTCCGCGTCGATGTCCGTCTGCGAATCGGGCACCGGACGTCCGTTGCTGACGCGGCCGTTATAGGGAACGTACTGCCCGCCGCGGCGGCGGTAGAGCTGGCCGTTGCCGTCCTGATAGAGGCGGTCGTCGTCGAAACCGTCGAAGGTCTGGGCGAGGACGCGCCCCGGCAGGGTCGCGAGCCCGAGGGTAGTCGCGGCTCCGACAAGAAGCTTACGGCGGTTCTGAAATGACATGGATCGCTCGATCGAATGGGCCAGGCCGAGAAACGTCCCCGGAATACGGAGGAACGGTCACGATCATCCGGGCCGGCTGAACTGCCCCGCTTGTTCCCTAGCAAGGAAGCGCGCGGGCGTCAGGGCCGGACGCAACCGTCAAGGCTCCTGCACCGCCAACTGTGCGAACATTGTGTCCGAAAGGTTACACGCGTGTCCGCCATGCGCCGGGCAGGCAGCTTTAACGATTTCGCAAAAAAGGTGCGGATCGCGAGGCAAATCGTGGCGAACGGCGATTGCTTTGGCGAGGCCGCTGCCTAGATCAAGCGTAGCCGTTCGGCCCTGACCACGGACTACCCCCTTGCGCGCCTCTCTCCTCCGCCTCTCGCTCGGATTGCTCTGCCTCGGCCTGATGCTCCCCGGCGAGGCCATGGCCGCCCGCAAGGCGAGCCCCTCGCGCCCGGCTAAGACGACCGTCAAGACGAAGGTCGCCCAGGCCGACGCGAAGACGCCGGCCCCCGCGCCGCAGACGGCCTGGACCGCGGCCGAACCGGCCAATTGCGGCCGCGTGCGGCGCAAACTCTGGCAGGCGGACGAGGGTTGGATCGTCAAGACGGTCACCGTCTGCCACTGAGGCCCGCGGCCGCAAGCCACAGGAGATCCCGGCCCCGCCGCCGGGATGCTCTCGAAGCCGGCGACACAACCGGCTACAAGCCGCCCGAGGCGGCGACGGTCGCTGCCCCAGTCTCGGCGAGTGGCGTCCCCAGTGATCCGCGTTCTCCATACGGGCGACTGGCACATCGGCCAGACCCTGCGCGGCTTCTCCCGCGAGCGCGAGCACGACGCCGTGTTCGGCTGCCTGGAGCGCCTCGTCGCGGAGCGCGAGGTCGACGCGCTGGTCGTGGCCGGCGACGTATTCGACAGCCAGAACCCGTCCGGCGAATCGCAGGCGCGCTTCTACGCGCTGATGGCGCGCCTCCACGCGGCGCGGCCCGCGATGACCATCGTCATCACCGCCGGCAACCACGACGCCGCCGGCCGTCTGGAAGCGCCGCGCCCGCTCCTCGAAGCCATCGGCGTCCACGTCGTCGGCAATGTCCGGCGGCGCGACGGCGCGATCGACCTCGAACGCCATCTCGTGCCGGTCCGTGCCGGCAACGGCGAGGTCGCGGCGCAGGTGCTCGCCGTCTCCTACCCCACCGCCGCCTGCCTGCCGCCGCTCTCCTCGCTCGGCAGCGAGCGGCGGATCGGTGAGACTTCGCCCATCGTGCGGGCGGTGCGCGACCTCTACGGCCAGCTCTTCGAGGCGGCCCGGCCGCGGCTCGCCGGCCTGCCGCTCCTCGTCACGGGCCATCTCCACGTCGCGGGCGGCCTCGAATCGGAGGGGGCGGAGCGGCGCATCCTGGTCGGCGGCGAGCACGCGGTGCCGGCCGACGTGTTTCCCGAGGAAGCGCGCTACGTGGCGCTGGGCCATCTCCACCGGGCGCAAGCGTTGGGCAACGGGCAGGTGCGTTACTGCGGCTCGCTGATCCCGCTCTCGGCGGCCGAGCAGCCCTACCGTCACGGGGTGACCCTGGTGACGCTCGGGGCGGGCGCGGCGGAGATCGAG
>NZ_BPRD01000114.1 GCF_022179745.1 Methylorubrum podarium | reverse complement strand
GCGCGACGCCGTAGCCCAGGCGCTCGATGCGCCCCTCCAAGTCGGTCCTCGGCGTCGCAGCCTCGTCGAGCGCGAGGTCGAGGATTTGGCTGCCGTAGTTCACGCGCACGTCCGCGACGCCCGGCAGCCGGGAGACGGCGGTCTCGATCTTCCCGGCGCAGGTCGGGCAGTCCATGCCCCTGACCCTGTAGCGCAGGGCCTGCGCGCCGGGGGCGGACGGGGACAGGGTGTCCGCGGGGGCGGCCTGGTTCATGCTGCGCTCCGTTCGTCCGAGCCCTGGACCGGACCGGGACGGGTGCCTACATGCACCCTGTAGTCACTGCAGGGTCAAGCCGTGAGCAAAACCGCGTCCATGACCATCGGCAGGCTCGCGGAGGCAACGCAGACCCGCGTCGAGACGGTGCGGTGGTACGAGAAGGTCGGGTTGCTGCCCCCGCCGGCGCGGTCGAGCGGGAACTACCGGCTCTACGGGCCCGAGCACCTGCGCCGGCTGAGCTTCATCCGGCGGAGCCGCACCCTCGGGTTCACGGTGGAGCAGATCCGGGACTTGTTGGCGCTCTCCGACGACCGGGAGCGCTCGTGCACCGAGGTCGACATCATCGCCCGCGCCCACCTCGCCGACGTGGAGCGCAAGCTGGCCGACCTGGCCCGGCTCGCCGCGGAACTGCGCGAGGTCAT
The DNA here is from genome assembly GCF_022179745.1 of Methylorubrum podarium. GTDB lineage: Bacteria > Pseudomonadota > Alphaproteobacteria > Rhizobiales > Beijerinckiaceae > Methylobacterium > Methylobacterium podarium. Next base: position 4,098 of record NZ_BPRD01000114.1, on the reverse strand, counting down.
CGGCCAGTGCGGCTGCGGGTCGGTCGCGGACTGCCGCATCATCGAGGCCCTCTCGCCGATGGTCGACCCCGCCTGAGGGACGTGCGGCTGGCTCCGCAGGCGACGCAAGGGGCATCAGCTCCCGTCTCTCGAACGGCCCTTGGCCGCGAACCCGCAGCACGCCACGGCGGGGGGGAGGGGGGGGCGACCGTGGCCATCGCCCGGACGGCGGCCCTGGCGCGACGGTGAGGGCCCGCATCCTCCGCTGCCAGCACAGCCGCGCCTTGTCTCATCACCTCACCTCGCCGACGATGATGCAATGTTCCACCGCGGCGCGCATCGAGATCCCGAACACAACGATCGTCCGGACAACTCACTCAAGCCTGAGCAGTGTATGAGCGAGCACGCAATGCGAGCGTCCGGGATGCCATATAACGGCCGAACATCGATGGAAGGCGCGCACGAACGAACCGGCGCCTGGTCTTCAATTGCGGAACTTCGGGAGGACGCCGCGAACCCCGACAGCGGATAGCTGCCGCGACATGGCGTGGATGATCGACGCGGGTCCGGCCGCGCTGTGGCGAGCTTCCAGCTTCACCTCAAGGCCGCGCAGCCCCACGGCCAACTCAAGTGCTTGCAGCGACCTCGTGATCTCCTCGAACCGCGCTCTCGCGTCGGACCAGCCTTGCGCGAAGCCGAACAGCTCGCGCAGGGCCGGCGCGATCTCCTTGAAGGCTGCCAGCGCCGCGACCAGGGCGTCGAGCGAGAGGCGGCCCTGGACGAAGCCACGCCGCCGGAAGCGTCAGCAGCGAGAGCAGCACGAGGCGCAGCTGGAAGCGCAGCGTCGCCCGCGGGACGTCGCGCTCAAGGCTCCGCCGCTCCGGGCTTCCGGCGCCGCGACGGCGCTGCCGTCCGCGCAGCCAGCGCCAGCCGAGGCGGAGCGCCAGCCTTCCCGTCCAGGCCGGCGCCACGACGAGAACGAGGACCGAGACGAGCTCAATCCACCCAGGGCCGTGGGGCTGATCCAGGCCGGTGACCCGGTGGATCAGGTCGTGGACGACGGGCGCGAACAAGGGGCTCCGAGGTGGGACGCTTCAACCGAGCCGGGTCGCCCGCAGGCGCAGGGCGTTGCCGATCACGCTGACCGAAGACAGCGCCATGGCGGCGGCGGCGATGACGGGCGAGAGCAGGATGCCGAGGAACGGGTAGAGGACGCCCGCCGCCATCGGCACGCCGGCCGCGTTGTAGACGAAGGCGAAGAACAGGTTCTGGCGGATGTTGCCCATCACCGCCTTCGACAGCCGCCGCGCCCGCACGATGCCGAGGAGGTCGCCCTTGAGCAGGGTCAGCCCAGCGCTCTCGATGGCCACGTCGGTGCCGGTGCCCATGGCGATGCCGACGTCGGCGGCGGCGAGCGCGGGAGCGTCGTTGACGCCGTCGCCGGCCATCGCCACGACCTGGCCGGCCGCCTTGTGCCGCTCGACCACGGCGGCCTTCTGGTCGGGCAGCACCTCCGCCTCGACCTCCTCGATCCCGAGGCGGCGCGCCACCGCCTCTGCGGTCGTCCGATTGTCGCCGGTCAGCATCACGACCCGGATGCCCTCGGCCCGGAGCGCGGCGAGCGCCTCGGGCGTCGTGACCTTGACAGGGTCGGCGATCGCGATGACGCCGGCCACGCGCCCGTCGACGGCCGCGAAGATCGCGGTCGCCCCATCTCGCCTCAGGTCGTCCGCCTCGGCCGCGTAAGTCGACACCTCCACCCCCTGCTCGCGCAGGAAGGCGGCGTTGCCGAGCGCCACCCGGCGCCCCTCGACGGTGCCGAGCGCGCCCTTGCCGGTCGGGCTGTCGAAATCCGCCACGGGAGCCAGGCCGATCCCGCGCTCCTCGGCCGCCTTCACGATGGCGAGGGCGAGCGGGTGCTCGCTCGCCCGCTCGACGCTCGCCGAGAGGCGCAGCACGCTGGCCTCGTCGAAGCCGGTCGCCGCCGCCACCCGCGTCACCGCTGGCTTGCCCTCGGTCAGCGTGCCGGTCTTGTCGACCACCAGCGTGGTGACCTTCTCCATGCGCTCCAGCGCCTCGGCGTTCTTGACGAGCACCCCGGCCCCGGCGCCGCGGCCAACGCCGACCATGATCGACATCGGCGTGGCGAGGCCGAGCGCGCAGGGGCAGGCGATGATGAGCACTGCGACAGCCGCCAGCAGCGCGAAGGTGAAGCGCGGCTCCGGCCCGAACGCCATCCAGGCGATGAAGGCCAGCGCGGCCACGCCGATGACCGCCGGCACGAACCAGCCGGCGACCTGGTCGGCGAGACGCTGGATAGGCGCGCGAGAGCGCTGGGCCTCGGCCACCATCTGGACGATGCGGGCCAGCATGGTGTCGCGCCCGACCTTGGTCGCCTCGATGACGAGGGCGCCGGACTGATTGAGGCTGCCGCCGATGACGGAGGTGCCGACCTCCTTGGTGACGGGCATCGATTCCCCGGTCACGAGGCTCTCGTCGACGGAGCTGCGGCCCTCCACGACGGCACCGTCGACCGGCACCTTTTCGCCGGGGCGGACGCGAAGGCGGTCGCCAACGCCGATGGCGTCAAGTTGCACCTCCTCGTCCGTCCCGTCGGGCCGGATGCGGCGGGCCGTCTTCGGCGCGAGGTCGAGCAGCGCGCGGAGCGCCCCGCCCGTGCTCTCGCGGGCCCGGAGCTCCAGGACCTGCCCGAGGAGCACCAGCACCGTGATGACCGCGGCCGCCTCGAAGTAGGCCGGCACCGCCCCGCCGTGACCGCGCAGCGCCTGCGGGAAGAGTCCGGGCGCAACGGTGGCGACGACGCTGTAGGCCCAGGCCACCCCGGTGCCCATCGCGATCAGGGTGAACATGTTGAGGTTGCGGCTGCGCACCGACGCCCAGGCGCGCACGAAGAACGGCCAGCCTCCCCAGAGCACGACCGGGGTCGCGAGGACGAACTGGACCCAGTTCGAATTCTGCTGGCCGAGGAGGTCGAGCAGGCCAGTCAGGTGGCCGCCCATCTCCAGCGCGAACACCGGCAGGGTCAGCGTGAGCCCGATCCAGAACCGCCGGGTCATGTCGACGAGTTCCTCGCTCGGACCCTTGTCGGCGCCGACCAGCACCGGCTCCAAGGCCATGCCGCAGATCGGACACGCCCCTGGGCCGAGCTGCCGGATCTCGGGGTGCATCGGGCAGGTGTAGATCGTGCCCTCGGGCACCGGGTCGGCCTTCTTCGCGGCCCGGCCGGGGTCGACGTAGCGGACCGGGTCGGCCTCGAACTTGGTCCGGCAGCCGTTCGAGCAGAAGTAGTAGGGGTGCCCGTCGTGCTCGGCCCGGTGCTTCGTCGCATGCGGGTCGACCATCATCCCGCAGACCGGGTCCTTCACGCGGAAGGCGCCGTCCTCGCTCTCCGTGACGCCGGCATGGTGGCCGTGGTCGTGGCCGTGTGCGTGCCCGTGCTCGGCATGGCCGTGGCCTCCTGGGGCAGGATCGTGTCCCTGTGGCGCGTCGCTCATGACCGCTCCTTCCGCATGGCCGAGCGGGCGCCGCCGGGCCGCAAGCGACCCGACGACAGCCGGCGGCTTACTGGTTGCCTTCCGTCTTGGCGTTCTTGTCGAGCCAGGCGACGAGCTCCTTGATGCTCTTCTCCTGCTCCTCGATTGTCTTTTCGGCGAGGCGCTTGCTCTCGGCGTTGTCGGCGCCCTTCAGCCCGGCGCGGGCCATGTCGATGGCGCCTTGGTGGTGCGGGATCATCGCGCAGATCCAGGCGACGTCGGGGTCGCCCGCCATCATCCCCTGCATCATCGGGCCGTTCATCGACATCATGGCCTGCTGGAGACCCTTCTGGGTCTCGGTCATCTGGCCGCCCATGCCCTGCATGGCCTGGGACATGTGCCCCTGCATGTCCTTCATCATGGCGTCCTTGCCGGCGGTGGCCGCCTTGCAGGCCTCCGGCAGCTTCACGGCGGACTGCATCGAGCCATGGTCGTGGTCGGCCGCGAGAGCCATCCCGGCGCCCGGGAGCGCCAGGGCCGCGGCGAGAATCAGGGTACGAACAAGCATGATTGCCTTCTCTCGTTGGGGGTGAGGAGCGGCCGACCGGGCCGCTCCTCACCCCCA
>NZ_BPRD01000113.1 GCF_022179745.1 Methylorubrum podarium | reverse complement strand
CTGGCGCAGGCCGGCGAGCGGGCTGCCTTCGAGCTCCTGCTGCGTCGGCACTATGACGCGATGCACCGCGTCGCGTGGCGGATGATGGGGTCGCGCACGGACGCCGAGGATATCGTGCAGGAGGTCTGCTGCACGCTCGCGGACCGCCTCGCCGGGTTCCGCGGCGAGTGCCGCGTCACCACGTGGCTGACCGGCATCGTCGTCAACGCCTGCCGCGACCAGTATCGCCGGGGGGCGACACTGGCGCGGCTGAAAGCGGGTCTCGCCGTTCTGATGCGTGCGGCCGCGCCGGAAGAGACGGACCCCTATCGCCGGATCTGGCTCGAAAGTGCGCTCGGCCGGCTCGACCCGCGCCTGCGCGAGACGCTGGTTCTGGTGGCGGGCGAGGGGCTGACCCATGCCGAGGCCGGGCGCGCCCTCGGCATCGCGGAGGCGACGGTGTCCTGGCGCATCCACGAGGCGCGGCGCCGTCTCGCGGGGGAATTCGAGCGGAGCTTCGAGGGAGAGCGGCGCCATGGCTGAGCCCGAAACCGACCCGATCTTCGAGGGTGGATCGCCGCGCCTGCCCGCCGCCCCGCCGCCCGAGGCGGCCGCGCGCGAGCGGGCGCTGGCGGCGGCACTCGCGCGCTTCGACGACAGCCGCCAAGGATCGGCCGAGCCCGCGCGTCCAAGGAGGCATCGCAGCCTTCCGAGGATGTTCGCCATGCCCCGCCTCCGCACCGCCCTCGCCGCGACCGCCGTCATCGCGGTGGCGAGCCCCTTCGCGTGGCAACTCGCCCGCGAACGGCGTGAGGACGTCGGCACCGCGCCGCAGGCATCGCTCGCCTTGCCGGAAGCCCCCTCGCTCCCCTCCCGGCAACAGGCCCCGGCTCGATCCGATGCGGCGGAACCGGCGCGCGTCCCGCCGCCCGCGCCTGCGCCTGCGCCTGCGCCCATAACTCCGCCCGCGCCGATGCCGCCGTCCGGTGCCGGCTCCCGGAAAGCTCCCTCCGAACAGTCCTCCATAACGCTGAGTCAGGCGTTCCGCTTCTCGGGAGGCTCCCGGTTCGAACGGCCCGAACGTGCCCCGTCTCCACCAATCCGCTCTCGCCTGTCGCCGGATGCGGCGTCGCAATCCGCGGAACCCGGCGGCCGGGACGTCTTCCCTCAGGCCCCTCAGTCCGGTTTCCGGACGGTGCGCGAGGCGCCGGTCTCGACCTTCGCGATCGACGTCGACACGGCCTCCTACGGCTTCGTGCGCGCCTCGCTCGCCCGCAACGTCCTGCCGCCGGCGGATGCGGTGCGCCCCGAGGAGCTGATCAACTATTTCCCCTACGACTACCCCGCGCCGGCAAGCGCCGCCGAACCGTTCGCGGTGAGTGCCAGCGTCTTCCCGAGCCCCTGGGCAGAGGGCCGGCGCATCCTGCGGATCGGTGTGAAGGGCTACGCCCTGACCCCGGCCGCGCGCCCGAAAGCCAACCTCGTTTTCCTCGTCGACACGTCGGGCTCAATGGCGGCGCCGAACCGCCTGCCCCTCGTCAAGCAGTCGCTGGCGATGCTGTTGACGAGCCTGTCGGCGGACGACCGTGTCGCCATCGTCGCCTATGCCGGCCAGGCGGGAACGGTGCTGGAGCCGACCCCGGCGAGCGAGGGCGGAAAGATCCTCGCGGCCATCGAGGGGCTCGAGGCCGGCGGCGCGACGGCCGGCGGCGAGGGCCTGCGCCAGGCCTACGCGCTGGCCGCCCGCAATCGCGATCCCGCGGCGATCAACCGGGTGATGATCGCGACCGACGGCGACTTCAACGTCGGCATCACCGACCGGACGGAGTTGAAGGGATTCGTCGAGCGGGAGCGGGAGAAGGGCATCTTCCTCTCCGTCCTCGGCTTCGGCACCGGCAACCTGAACGATGCGCTGATGCAGGCGCTGGCCCAGAACGGCAACGGCACCGCGGCCCACATCGACACCCTGAACGAGGCGCGCAAGGTGCTGGTGGAAGAAGCCTCCGCCACGCTCTTCCCCATCGCCAAGGACGTGAAGATCCAGGTCGAGTTCAATCCCGCCCGCGTCGCCGAGTACCGACTGATCGGCTACGAGACCCGGGCGCTGGAACGGGCCGATTTCGAGAACGACCGGATCGATGCCGGCGAGGTCGGCTCGGGCCAGACGGCGACCGCCCTCTACGAGATCGTGCCCGTCGGCGGCCCGGCGACGATGCCGCCGCTGCGCTACGGCGCGGCTCCGGCCGAGGGAGCCGGTGCCGCCGCACCGTCCGGAGAACTCGCCTTCGTGAAGATCCGCTACAAGCAACCCGCCGCGGCCGAGAGCCGGCTGATCGAGGTTCCGGTGTCAGGCGACGCCGAGCGGTCGCGTTTCGAGGAGGCGGACGCGGATGCGCGCTTCGCCACCGCGGTCGCGGGCTTCGCCGAGATCCTGCGCGGCGGGCGCTGGACCGGGCGGTTCACCCTCGATGACGTGCTGAGGCTCGCCTCCGCGGCCCGAGGCGACGACCCCTTCGGCTACCGCGCCGACTTCCTGCAACTGGTGCGCACGGCCAAAACGGCGCGGGCGGTCGCGGCGGCGAAACCCTGATCGGCACGAGAGCATCATCGTTTCCCGAAAGCCGGCGGCCCCCTCTCGGGATGAAGCTCTAGCTCTTGCCGTTCCCCGCCTCGTCCCCGGTCGGCTCGGCCGGGCTGTCGATGGTGCAGGAGACCGCCTGCACGGCGGCGTCGGCCACGGCGCGCTCGCTCGGAAGGGCGGCGATGACCCGGACCACCGCGAACCCCCGCCGGGCGGGGGCGACGATGCGCACGTCGCGCGTCACCTCGCCGGCCACGTCGTTGGCCAGCGCCTCGTCGTATTGGGCGCGGGTCATCACCACGAGATCGAGGCCGCCGCGCACCGCCGCCTGATCGGTGACCGCGTAGAAGGCGCCCCGGCGGCTGTGCATCGAGACCGAGAGCATCAGCGAACCGGCCTGGGCCGAGACCCGCATCGGCCCGTCGTCGAGATCGTAGGAGCAGACGCCGACCGAGACCGCCGGATCGGGATTGGGCAGCCATTCCCCGCCCGCGGCGGGCGGACCGCCGGCGAGGCCGTGGATGCGCAGGGGATGGTCGAGGGTCTCGCTCGCCCGGGCGCGGGTGAAGGCGTCGCCCTCGGAGAAGCGCGGGATCGCCAGCACCGTGGCGATGTGGACGATGCCGGCGATGACGAGGCCGCAGGCGGTGGCGAGGAGGAAGGCGCTCCGGCTCATGAACCGCACCCCATCCGCTCGATCGCCGGCAGGCTGTCGCGGTCGAGCGAGCCGACGCTGGCGGCGACCGGCGTGTCGTAGAGGCGCAGCGCCAGCCGCACCGGACCGCTCGGCCGCGGCATCGGCAGCCAGTTGCCCGCCTGAACCTCGGGACTGAGCAGGATCGCGAAGCGGCCGTCGGTCTCGCGCAGGATCTCGGTGGAGGTGAAGCCCGTGCGCACCGGCTCCTGCCCCGGCGCGGGCGCGCCGCGTCCGGTCACGGTGATCGTCCAGGCGCGGGCCGGGGGCGTGACGCCCGCGAGGCGATAGGTGCAGGTGGCGTCCAGGGTCCGACCGCTATCGTCGCTGGCCGCCGTCAGCAGCATGCCCTCGCCGACCGCCAGCGGAATGTCGCCGCGGCGGGCGTTGACGGCGCGGGCATAGGGGTCGGAGTCGAGCGAGCCCGCCCGCGGCCACGCGGTCCAGCTTCCGATCCCCGTCCCGCCGAACGGATAGCCGCCGCTGGTGGCGTAGTCGGCGCTGGCGAGGCCCAGAAGGCCGCCGAGGGTCAGCGCGTAGACGAACAGGCCGACCCGCGAACTGCGCGAGGCGGCGCTGCGCGCGAGGCGGCGCAGGCGCGCGGCGGGATCCTTGCGCAAGTCCTCGCGCAAGTCCTGGCGCTCATCCCCGCGCCCCGGGGTTCCGGTCGCCGGGCCGACTCCACTCGACAGGGCCATGGATCGGCCTCAGGGCGTCCCGAAGCCGCCGGAGGGGCGGGCGCCCTCGGCGACGTCGACGGGTGCGAGGCCCGGTGTCCCCATCCGGTCGGGGGCGACGGCGCCGGACCGCGCCGGACCGGGCTTGCCGGGCTCGCTCTTGCCGGGCTCGCTTCGGGCGGAGCGGCTGGTCTCGACGTTGCGGAACAGGCCGTTCAGGCTCGACAGCACCTCGAAGGAGCGGCGCGAGAGCCGGCCGCTCGAACTGGCGGCGGCCGCCGCGCCGTCGGCCTGGGCCTGGGACACCTGCGGCGCGCCCTTGCGGTCGTTCAGGCCGGGCATCGGCTTCAACTCGATACCCTGGTGGGCGGGAGCCATGATCTCGTGCCACGTCATCGCGGGGAGCGAACCGCCGGTCATCTTGTTGGTCGGGCTGTGGTCGTCGTTGCCGTACCAGACGGCGCCGACATAGTTGCCGGTGTAGCCCACGAACCACGCATCGCGGTAGCCGTTGGTGGTGCCGGTCTTGCCCGCGACCTTCACGCCCTCGATCTGGGCCTTCCGCGCGGTGCCCTCCTCGACGACCTTGTTGAGCATGTAGTTCATGTCCGCGGTCACCTGGGACGAGAGCACCTGCACCGGCTTCTCGTCGGCGTGGCGGTAGATCACCTCGCCGCTGGAATTGCGCACCTCGGTGGCGACGTAGGGCTTGGCGACCTTTCCGCCATTGGCGAAGACCGCGAAGCCCGCAGCCTGGTCCATCACCGTCACCTCGGTGGCGCCGATCGGCAGGGACGGCGTGTCGGTGAGCGGGGTCGTGACGCCCATCGCCTTGGCGAGCTGGATGATCTTGGCCCGCCCGGCCTTGGCCGCGTTCCACTCGTGGGTGATGCCCATCCCCTTGCCGATGGCGGTGGTGATCTTGATCGGGATCGTGTTGACCGACTTCGCCACGGCGAGCCACATCGGCTGGCGGCCGGAATAGGAGCGGCCGTAGTTCTGCGGGCACCAGTTGCCGACGCAGACGGGCGAATCCACCACCGGCGTGTCGGGCTTGAACAGGCCGGAGGCCAGGGCCGCCGCGTAGACGTAGGGCTTGAACGAGGAGCCCGGCTGGCGCAGCGCATCGGTGGCGCGGTTGAACTGGCTCTCGCCGTAATCGCCGCCGCCGACCATGGCACGCAGGGCGCCATCGGGATCGAGGATCACCACGCCCGCCTCGTCCACGTCGTACTGGTCGCCGTAGCGCCGCAGGGTGTTCTCCACCGCCTGGTCGGCGGAGCGCTGGATCGAGAGGTCGAGCGGCGTCTTCACCGTGAGCACGCGGTCGTTGCGGAGCTTGCCCGCATCCGCCAGCCGCTTCACCTCGTTGAAGGCCCAGTCGAGATAGTAGTCCGCGGTGATGTCCTTGGTGCGGGTCACCGGGGTGGCGGGGTTGCGCAGGGCCGTCTGGATCTGGCCCTCGGTGACGAAGCCGGCCTCGACCATGTTGTGCAGGACGTCCACCGCCCGGCTGCGGGCGGCGGGCAGGTTAACGTTGGGCGAGTACTTGGTCGGCGCCTTGAACAGGCCGGCGAGCATCGCGGCCTCCGCCAGGGTGATGTCCTGCAGCCGCTTGCCGAAATAGTAGTCCGCCGCCGCCACCGCGCCGAAGGTGCCGCCGCCCATGTAGGCGCGGTCGAGATAGAGCTTGAGGATCTGGTTCTTGGTTAGGTGCGTTTCGAGCCAGAAGGACAGGAACGCCTCGTTGATCTTGCGCTCCAGCGAGCGCTCGTTCGACAGGAACAGGTTCTTGGCGAGCTGCTGCGTCAGCGTCGAGCCGCCCTGCATGCCGCCCTTGCCGGACGAGTTCGAGACCAGCGCGCGGGCGGTGCCGATCGGGTCGATGCCCCAGTGCTCGTAGAAGCGCCGGTCCTCGGTCGAGAGCAGCGCCTTGATCATCAGTTCGGGGAAGTCGTCGAACTTCAGCGAATCGTCGTGCTTGATGCCGCGGCGCCCGACCTCGGTGCCGTAGCGGTCGAGGAAGGTGACGGCGAGATCCTGGGCCTTGAGCCAATTGTCGCTGGTGAGGTTGAAGGCGGGCTGCGCCAGGAACAGCAGCACCAGGGCGCCGGCCGTGCCGATGGTGACGCCCTCGCTGGTGAGGTCGAGGGCGTACCGCTTCCAGCCGCGGACGGAGAAGACCTGCATCCGCGCCTGGAAGCGCTCGTAGGCTTCCGTCGTGGAATGGCCGCCCTCGTAGAGGCTCGCGTTGACCCAGGCGTCGAAGGCCAGGGCCGCGCGGCTGATCCGCGTCGTCAACGTCTTGAGGCTGGGCAGGCGCAAGGCGGATTCCGGTTTCTCTCGACGTGGGCCGGGTCGGCGCGGAGCGGGGCTCTCGGACGACGATTTCCCGATACGTCCCGATACGTTCTGTATCAGGACACAGGCCGGCCCGCGAGCTTTCGCTTCCGTTAAGGAACGCGAAGCGCGGGCCAGCGCCCCTTCGGCGCCCCGTCAACCGTGCGTTAACCTTAAGACGATCCTGCCAGCGGAATCCGGCCGTCGGATGGCGGATCGCTCGGCCATGCTTGCTCCCGGCGGCGGCATGCGGCAGGAGGGGCGCCCTGTCCCGAAACAAGACGATCAAGGCGAGCGAGGCGCCAGAGATGGCCGAGCGCAGCGATGGGCCGTTCTGGCGCGTGAAGAGCCTCGAGGCGATGAGCCCGGCGGAGTGGGAGAGCCTGTGCGACGGCTGCGGACGCTGCTGCCTGCTCAAGCTCGAGGACGACGACACCGGCGAGATCCACCACACCGATGTCGGCTGCACGCTGCTCGACACCCATGCCTGCCGATGCCGCGACTACCGCAACCGCGCCAAGCGCGTGCCGGACTGCGTGCGCCTGACCCCGGAGGCGGTGCGCACGATCCCCTGGCTGCCGCCGACCTGCGCCTACCGCCTCGTGCGCGAGGGCCGCGACCTGCCGGCGTGGCACCCGCTGAAGACCGGCCGCCGGGCGAGCGTCCACGAGGCGGGGATCTCGGTGCGCGGACGCGTCGCCGGGAACGAGGAAGAGTTCTCCGACGACGAGCTGATCGAGCGCATCGTCGGCTGGCCCGGCGAGGCCGCCTGAGACCAAGGGCTCAGGCGGCGCGCGGCC
>NZ_BPRD01000112.1 GCF_022179745.1 Methylorubrum podarium | reverse complement strand
AGCATCGTCCCGGATCCGGAATCCGGGACGATGCTCTCGATCCCGGAGCGCGCAGCCTCCGGGACGGGATCAGGCGGCGGCCGCGGTCTCGACGACGAGCGCGGCGAGGCGGTCGGCCGCGTCGAGGATGCGGGCGGTTTTGGCGGCAGCGGCGGCCTGGGTCAATTTTCGCGGTGCCTCGAACAGGTCCACGAGTTCGGCGGCGAGCCGGTCGGGGGTGAAGGCGGTCTGCGCAATCGAGAGCGCCGCGCCGATCTGCGCCAGCGTCGCGGCGTTGGCCGCCTGATCCTGATCGAGCGCCCCGGGCAGCGGCACGAGGATGGCGGGCCGGCCGATGGCGGCGAGTTCCGAGACCGTCGAGGCGCCGGAGCGCGCCACCACAAGATGGGCCGCGGCCATGCGGCCGGGCAGGTCCTTGAAGAAGGGCGCCGCCTCGATCCCGCCGAGCCCCATGGCGAGGTAGCGGTTCTGCGTCGCCGTCAGATCCTCGGGCCTGGCCTGCTGCACGAGGTGGAGGCGGGCGCGCAGATCCTGCGGAAGCCGCTCGATCGCCGCCGGCACGACCTCGCTCATGACGCGGGCGCCCTGGCTGCCGCCGAAGACGAGGAGGCGCAGCGGCGAGTCCGCGTCGAGGGCCGGATAGGGCGTCTCGGCCACCGCCAGCACCGCCGGGCGGATCGGGTTGCCGGTATGGACGCGGCGCGCCGTCGCCTTCTCGGGGACGCCGCGCACCTCCTTGAAGCCTGTGGCGATGACGCGCGCGCCCTTGGCCAGGAAGCCGTTGGCCCGGCCCATCACCGCGTTCTGCTCGTGCAGGATGGTCGGCACTCGCAGCAGCTGCGCCGCCAGCATCGGCGGCACCGTCGGATAGCCGCCGAAGCCGACGACCGCTGCCGGGTTCAGGCGCCGCACCGCGCGGGCGGCCTGGCCGAAGCCGCGCCCGAGCGTCAGCACCGCGCCGGCCCGGCGCAGGGCCGAGCGGCCAGAAGGCGTCGCCGAGGCGATGGTGACGATCTGCTCCGCCGGGAAGTCGCCCGCGATGGAGTCGACGCGGGCATCGGTGGCGAGCGCGACTCGGATGCCGCGCTCCTTCAGGGCGTAGGCGAGGCTCTGGGCCGGGAACAGGTGGCCGCCGGTCCCGCCGGCGCACACCAGAACGAGAGGTGTGAAGACGGTCATGTCCGTTGTCCTCGATGCTGACGCCTCGAGGACGGTCCGCCGCGTAAGCGGCGACGCGCAGTCGTGCTTGCCGGCGGCATTCGGCCGGAAGAAGTCATGTCGGTGGCCGCCGGGATCACTGCATCAGCCCCGGAACGGCGGAGGGCATGGTGCCGGGCGGGCGCTGGTTGACGGTGGTGGTGCGGGGGCGCTTGCGGGTGAGCGCCACAAGGAAGCCCATGCCCAGCGCCAGCGAGATCAGCGAGGAGCCGCCGTAGGAGACGAACGGCAGGGTCATGCCCTTGGCCGGCATGAGCTGCGTGTTCACTGCCATGTTGATGCAGGCCTGGAGGCCGAAGAGCGTGGTCAGACCGGTGATGGCGAGCCTCGTGAAGGTGTCGTCGGTGCGGCGGGCGAGCTTGAGCCCGCGGATGACGATGTAGGCGAAGAGCGCGACGAGGCCCAGGCAGACCAGCACGCCGAATTCCTCGCCGGTCACCGAGAAGATGAAGTCGGTATGCGCGTCGGGCAGGTGGCGCTTGGCCACCCCCTCGCCCGGCCCGGTGCCGAACCAGCCGCCGGAATTGAACGACTCGCGCGACCAGACCTCCTGGAAGCTGTCGCCGGATTCCGGGTCCATGAAGCGGTTGATACGCTCGCGGACGTGGTGGAGGAAGGTGTAGGCGGTGAACACGCCGATCATCCCGGCGAGGCCGAGGCCCGCCACCCAGAACCAGTGCAGGCCGGCGACGAAGAACAGGGTGCACCACACCATCGTGATCAGCATGGTCTGGCCGAAATCGGGCTGGAGGATCAGCGGCACGATCGTCAGGGGCAGGAGCAGGAACGCGAGGGTGACGCCGGGCATGTCGCGGCGGTTGGCGCCCTCCGAGAACGCCCAGGCGGTGACGACCACGAAGGCGGGCTTCACGAATTCCGAGGGCTGGAGGCCGAAGGAGCCGAACTGGATCCAGCGATGCGCGCCCTTGATCTCGGGGCCGAACTTGCCGGCCAAGATGCAGAGCGCCACGCCGAGGATCCAGGTGACCAGGGCGAAGCGCCGGATGTGGCGCACCGAGAGGAACGAGACCGCGATGATCAGCAGGATCGTCGGGGCGAGGTACATCGCCTGCCGATTCAGGAAGTAGAAGGTCGGCAGGCCGATGCGCTCGGCCACCGGCGGCCCGCCGCCCATCAGGAAGACCAGGCCGGCCACCATCAGGCAGCCGAGGCCCGCGAGCAGGCCGCGATCGACCGTCCACCACCAATCCGCGAGGGGACTGCGTTCGGCGCGCGACATCATGGCGAGGGCTCGTCTCCAGCCGACCGGTCCCGCAACAGGACGCGGGCGGTCCGCCGTGATCGTGGAACGTAAGGGTTAATGGCGGGTTGCCGCGTCGGGTCAGAACGGTGCCGAGGGGCTCCGATCGCCGGTCAGCCATGCACCGCAAAGGGTCGCGGCGGCTTTGCGTGCATCGTGCGCCCATGATACTGGCCCCTGCCAACCCGATCCCGCTGGCCGGATGCTCCCGGCCCGGCGCAACACCCGTCTCTCGGAGTTGGTTTCCATGGCCCGTATCAGCGCTGACACGATCATCGAGGGCCTCACCTTCGACGACGTGCTGCTGCGCCCCGCCGCCTCCTCGGTGATGCCCACCGAGGTCGATGTCGCGACCCGCCTCACCCGCACGATCCGGCTCAACCTGCCGATCATCGCCTCGGCCATGGACACCGTCACCGAGGCGCCGATGGCGATCGCCATGGCCCAGAACGGCGGGCTCGGCGTGATCCACCGCAACCTGGAGCCGGCCGAGCAGGCCGAGCAGGTCCGCCTCGTCAAGAAGTACGAGTCGGGCATGGTGCTCAACCCGATCACCATCCACCCCGACGAGACGCTCGCCGACGCCTTCGAGGTGATGAAGAAGAACCGGATCTCCGGCATCCCCGTGGTCGAGCGCGGCCCCAACGGCTCCCGCGGCAAGCTCGTCGGCATCCTGACCAACCGCGACGTCCGCTTCGCCACCAATATCGGCCAGCCGGTGGCCGAACTCATGACCCGCGACCGGCTCATCACCGTGCGCGAGGGCGTGACGCAGGACGAGGCCAAGCGCCTGCTGCACCAGTTCCGCATCGAGAAGCTGCTCGTGGTCGATGACCACTACCGCTGCATCGGCCTCATCACCGTCAAGGACATCGAGAAACAGGTCGCCTACCCCAACGCGGTCAAGGACGAGCAGGGCCGGCTGCGGGTCGCCGCCGCCACCACGACGGGCGATTCCGGCTTCGAGCGCGCCGAGCGGCTGATCGATGCCGGCTGCGACGTGGTCGTCGTCGACACCGCCCACGGCCATTCCCGCAAGGTGCTCGACAGCGTCGCGCGGGTGAAGCAGCTCTCCAACGCCGTGCAGATCATCGCCGGCAACGTCGCCACCGCCGAGGGCGCCCGCGCCCTGATCGATGCCGGCGCCGACGCGATCAAGGTCGGCATCGGCCCGGGCTCGATCTGCACCACCCGCATCGTCGCGGGCGTCGGCGTGCCCCAGCTGACCGCGCTGATGGAGGCGGTCGAGGCCGCCCAGGGCGCCGACGTGCCGGTGATCGCCGACGGCGGCATCAAGTTCTCGGGCGATCTCGCCAAGGCGATCGCGGCGGGCGCCTCGGTGGCGATGCTGGGCTCGCTGCTGGCGGGCACCGATGAGGCGCCGGGCGAGGTCTTCCTGTATCAGGGCCGCTCCTACAAGAGCTATCGCGGCATGGGCTCGGTGGGCGCCATGGCCCGCGGCTCGGCCGACCGGTACTTCCAGGCCGAGGTCAGCGACACCCACAAGCTCGTGCCGGAGGGCATCGAGGGACAGGTGCCCTACAAGGGGCCGGTCGCGGCGGTGCTGCACCAGCTCGCCGGCGGCCTGCGGGCGGCGATGGGTTATGTCGGCGCGGCCACCGTGCCGGACTTCCAGGAGCGGGCGCAGTTCGTGCGCATCACCAATGCGGGCCTGCGCGAGAGCCATGTCCACGACGTGACGATCACCCGCGAGAGCCCGAACTATCCGAGCCGGGCCTGACGACGGCGCCGCGAGGTCCCCGCCAAGGGACCTCGCGTGCCTGATCTCAGAGCCAGATCAGGCTGACCAGCAAGGTCAGGCATTCCAGGAAGACCAGCACGCAGAGTGCGGCGGCGACGGCGCGATCCCGGGTCGCGGCCGGATCCGGAGAAAGGGTGCGCCTCATGATCGGCCTCCACGAGGCCTCATGCGTAGATGAAACCCGGGCTCGACGATTTATTGAAAATCAAGCGCGTCGTAGAAAGTCTCTCCCGGATATAAAAAAATCTCCGCAGCCCAGATGCGGTCGCGGAGAACAAGTTTCGGGAGGAAAACATCCGGCGAATTCGGGTCTCCGCCGCTCGGAAACTGTCGCGCAGACCGCACCCGACGGGAATGCGTTTTTCCCACGGCCTGCCGTGCCGCTCAATGACATGAATCAAATCGTGCCGCGTGATCCGCGCAGCGCGCGCGGCGCGCTCGAACCCTCCGCTTTCGCGTCGGTTCTTCCGTTGGCCGATGGCCGTCCTTGGGCACGATACCCTAAGGTTTCGCGACGGGAGCACCGGGCGAAGCCTCCGCCTGCCGATCCACGACTCCCGCGAACTCGTCCGGGCTCAGGGCGATGAACCGGCGCAGCGCCTCCTGGAACTCCGCTTCCTTGTCGGCGCCGGGACAAGTGAAGCCGCGGGACTTCGTCACCTGCGCCCGGATCGCCGCCTCGTAGGGGGCCATCTCGGGCCGGAGCGCCGCCATCTTCGCCTCGACCGCTTCGCGCTGTGCCTCGGTCGCGGCGACCCCGCAGGTCCGCAGCACCCCCTGAAGGGCGAGACCCACCGTGTAGGTGGCGATCCGCGCCCGGGGCGGAAGGGGGGGCTCCACCGCGACCGCGGGCTTGCTCGACGATCCGGTCGCGCAACGCCGCAGGGCGGCGACGGCCGCCGCGAGGTCGGGGACGGCGACCGGCATGTCGCCGTCGGCGAAGCGGAGCGCCAGCGCCCGCGCGGCCAGGAGATCCGGCACGAGCGTCTCGGGCAGTGCCGTGCGCAGGATCTGGCCGTCACCGGTCCAGATCAGCGTCGTCCCGGCGGGCTTCCCGTCGAGGAGCATCGGCACGGTGAAGCGTTCGCCCGCCGGGAAATCCCAGTTCCGGTCGGCCACCGCCAAGGTCAGCCCGCCGCGATCGAGGGAGACGATCACGAGGCCGGTGATCTCGCCCTGCGCGTCCTTCTCGCTGCGGGTCATCCGGCAGGCGGGTGCGTCGGTCTGGCCGCCACGGCGCTCGATCGCCCAACCGCCGACGGTCTCGAACGGTGCGCGGTCGGCGGCGGCGACCGGGCCGCCGAGGAGCGTCGCCAGCATCGCTGCCGTGACGGGTGAGAGGCGCACGCGACATCTCCGCGAGGACGGCCGCACCGGGCCGCCCGCGGAATGCGAGATGGCCAGCCGGCTGAGGAAGCCTAGCCGCAGCCCGCCAGCGCAACCAGCCTCGAAGCGCACATCCCGCACAGGGTTTTACGAGGTAGCGGAGCGAGGAGCTCCGCCCTGCCCGATGGTCCGGCCGATGGTCCGGCCGTCACCCGTCGCGGATCGGGCGGCGTCTCCGCCGCCGGGAAGCCTCAGAGCTTCGGACCGGGCGCCGCTTCCGGGGCCTTCTCCGCCGCGGGCTGCTTTTCCAGGGCGGCGACCAGGTCTTCCGGGCTCAGATCGATGAACTTGCGCAGGATCTCCTGAAAGTCCGCCTGCTTGTCCGCCGGAGGGCAACTCTCGCCGTTGCGCTTCAATTCGCTGCGCAGCTGTGCGTCGAGCGGGACCATCTCCGGCTGGAGCGCGGCCATCCGGGCGTCCACGGCGGCGCGCTGCTTGCCGGTCGAGGACACGTCGCATTCCTTCAGCACGCGCTGCAGCGACAGGCCGATCGCGTAGGCCGCGATCCGCTGCTGCGGCGGCAGGGTGGGCTGAGCCGGGCCGGCCTGGAGCGCGGCGGCTCCGGGTGTCCGCGGCTGAGCGGCGGCCACGTTGGCCGGCGTGGCATCGCAGCGGCGCAGCGACTCGTAGCCCGCCGCGAAATCCGGGATGCGGAAATCCGCGTCGCTGTCCTCGAAGCGCAGGATCACCGTCTTGGCGGCAAGGAGGTCCGGGACGACGCTGTCGGGCAACTGGGTGCGCAGGGTCTTCCCGTCGCCGATCCAGGTCGTCTTCACCTTGATCGCCTTCTTGTCGAGGAAGAGGGGCACCTTGACGGCCTCCTCCTTGTCGAAGTCCCAGCCCTGATAGACCAGCACCAGCGCGACCGAGGAGCCCCGAAGCGCGAAGACCACGGCATTCGCGGCGTTGTTGTCGTCCTTGTCCTCGTAGGCATGGGTCATCAGGCAAGGATTGGCGCTGGTATCGCCGATCGTGCGCTCGACTTCCCAGCCTTTCACGACTTCGAACGGCTGCCGTTCGACCGCGGAGGCGGGCTGAGAGGCGAGGACGGGAAGAATCCCCGCGGCCAGAACGGCGAGGGTCGAGAGGGGGCGCATGGACGAAATCCGCGAAAGCCAGCAATCGCCGGTGCGGAATGCAGGGGCCGTCTGGTGAAACCAAGCTTAGCCGCAGTGCGCTCGCGTTTCCAGATCGGTGCGGGGAGCGTATCGCGCCATCGAATGAACTGATGACCGGATCGCGAACCCGCGGGGTGCGGGGCGCGAGGCTTCGCGGTATGGGAGGGGCAACGAAAGGGACGGACGATGCGGATTCTCGTGGTCGGAGCCGGCGCGACCGGCGGCTATTTCGGCGCGCGGCTGGCGGAAGTCGGACGGGACGTGACCTTCCTCGTGCGTCCGGCGCGGGCCGAGAAGCTGGCGGCGGACGGCCTGCGGGTGCTGAGCCCGGTGGGAGACCTGCACATTCCGGCGCCGCAGACGGTGACGGCCGACCGTCTCGCCGGAGCGGGTCCCTTCGACCTCGTTCTCCTCTCCGCCAAGGCCTACGACCTCGATCCGGCGGTGGCGGACGTCGCCCCCGCCGTCGGGCCCGGCACCGCGGTGCTGCCGATCCTCAACGGTCTGCGCCATCTCGACGTGCTGGACCGGGCCTTCGGCGCCGAGCGGGTGCTGGGCGGAAGCTGCGGCATCGTCGCGACGCTGACGCGCAACGGCGCGATCCGGCAGATGACCGACCTGCACACCTTCACCTACGGCGAGCGCGACGGGTCACGGTCCGAGCGGATGGAGCGGATCGAGGCGCAGATGGAGGGCGTTCGCTTCCAGGCACGCGCCAGCGACAGGATGCTTCTGGAGATGTGGGAGAAGTGGGTCTTCCTCGCGACGCTCGCGGGGGCGACCACGCTGATGCGGGCGGCTCTGGGCGACATCATCGCGGCGCCCGGCGGCAAGGCCTTCATCGAGGCGCTGCACGATGAGTGCCAGGCGGTGGCCGCAGCCAACGGCAACGCCGCCCGCGACAAGGTCTTCGCCGGCGCCCGCAAGATGCTGACGGCGGAGGGTTCGGCGATGACGGCGTCGATGCTGCGCGACATCGAGGCCGGCGCCCGCATCGAGGCCGACCACATCGTCGGCGACCTGATCGAGCGCGGCCGGGCCAAGGGCGTGGAGACGCCGGTGCTCGACCGCGTGCTGACGCACCTCAAGGCCTACGAGCACCGGCGCGCCCGCGAGGCGGCCTGAGCCGCCCCGGTTTCGCCGTTCGTCGGGATCGGCCGTCAGTAACGGCCGGGCGGCGGCGGAGGCGGGTTGCCGTATTCGAGCTGCGTCTTGGCGTCGGGCCGCCGGGCGGGCGGAGGCACCGGATCGAGGCTCGGCGCGGCCGGCGCGGTGGAGCAGGCGGCAAGGGTGAGCGCGAGCAGGCTCGCGCAAATGATCGGCTTCACGGACGGCATCCCGGGGGTCCTTTCCTCACATGTCCTTGACGGACGGGGCCATCGTGCCGTTCTGGACGGCCAAAGAGCCGGAAGCTCGGCCGTATCGTGTCGGGCCGCGGGTCCAAGCGTGGCCGCACGGTGGCAAGTTTAACGAAACGTTTCCGGAGCCGATCCTGACCCCCTCCGCCCGCCTCTCCGCCGCCATCGAGATCCTGGACGACATCGCCGCGCGCCGCCGGCCGGCGGCCGATGCCCTCAAGGATTGGGGCCTCGCCCACCGCTTCGCCGGTTCCGGCGACCGCGCCGCGATCGCGAGCCTCGTCTATGACGGGCTGCGCCGCCGGGCCTCCGCCGCCTGGATCATGGGCGAGGAGACCGGCCGCGCCATCCTCATCGGCATGCTGCGCCTGCAGCGCGGCCTGGCCGAGCCGAGCATCGCGTCGCTGTTCGACGGCGCGCGCTTCGCCCCCCCTCCCCTCACCGAGGACGAGCGCAGGCGGCTGGCGGAGGGAAGCCTCGCCGACGCGCCGCCCGAGGTGGCGGGCGATGCGCCCGCCTTCGTCCTGCCCTCGCTGACCGAGCTGTTCGGCGACGGGCTCCTGACCGAGCTGCGGGCGCTCGGCCGCCGGGCGCCGCTCGACATCCGCGCCAACACCCTGAAGCAGAGCCGCAACGCGGCCCTGGAGGCGCTCGCCGACCTCTCGCCCGAGGCGACGCCGCTCTCGCCGCTGGGCCTGCGCATTCCGCTGGGCGAGGACGGGCGCGGCCCGGCCCTGCACGTCGATCCGCTGTTCCTGGAGGGCGGGTTCGAGATCCAGGACGAGGGCTCGCAGATCGCGAGCCTGCTCGCCGGGGCGCGTCCGGGCGAGACCGTTGTCGATCTCTGCGCGGGCGGCGGCGGCAAGTCGCTGGCGCTCGCCGCGATCACCGGCAACGCCGCTCGCCTCATCGCCACCGATGCCGACCCGCGCCGCCTCGCCCCGATCCACGAGCGCCTGCGCCGCTCGGGCGCCGAGGTCGAGGTGCGCACGCCGCGCACGGGCAAGGCGCGCGCCGACGTGCTGGCCGATCTCGACGGCACGGTCGACCGGGTCTTGGTCGATGCGCCCTGCACCGGCACGGGCACGTGGCGGCGCAACCCCGACGCCAAGTGGCGCCTGCGGCCGGGCAGCCTCGCCGGCCGGATCGCCGAGCAGGCCGAGGTGCTCGACCGGGCGGCCGCGCTTCTGCGGCCCGGCGGGACGCTGGTCTACGTCACCTGCTCGCTGCTGCCCGAGGAGAACGACGCCGCCGTGGACGGCCTGCTTCGCCGTCGCGGCGGTGCGATCCAGGCGGTGCCGACCGATCTCGGCGCCGTTCCCGGCCTCGACGGAAACATTCGCCGGACGGCGCGCGGCATCCAGATGAGCCCGGCTCTGACCGGCACCGACGGCTTCTATGTCGCGACGATGACACGCAAAAGCTGAACCGAGGTCGGATCGCTCGCGCGCCTTCCCCGTTGTCCCCGGGAGCCGCGTGGGGCCACGCGGGGGCAGCCGCCACGGACGAGATTCCTTTGCGGCGGCGCAACGGGAGTTTCGATGACGGCGAGGCCGAGACCATGACGCTCCACCGGCGAGCCCTGCTCGCGGGGACGGCGGCGATGCTGACCGGGGCCGAGGCGCGGGCGCAGCAGCCGGACGCGCAGCCGGCGGGACGGCTTCCGGTGCGTCCGCAGAGCGGTGAGGTCGTCCAGCCCCTGCCGCATGCCGCGCCCGGCTCCGACCTCGAGGTCATCGATCTGTGGCCGGACCTGCCGCCGGGCGGCGGCGGGCCGTTCCGCTCGGAATACCGCTTCGACGAGACCCTGACCGGCGTGATCACCGCGGTGGCGCGACCCTGCCTCCTCGTCATCCGTCCCGAGCGCCCGAACGGCGCCGGCGTGCTGATCGCCGCGGGCGGCGGCTACCTGCGCATCGACATCGGCAACGAGGGGCTTCCGGTCGGGCAATGGCTGGCGCGCGGTGGCATCACCGCCTTCGTGCTGGTCTACCGGCTTCCGAGCGAGGAGTGGCGCGACGGCCCCGACGCGCCGCGGCAGGACGCGCAGCGGGCCATGCGCCTCATCCGCTGGAAGGCGGAGGAATACGGCCTCGATCCGGATCGGATCGGCGTGCTCGGCTTCTCGGCGGGCGGCCACCTGATGGGCGTGACCGCGACCGATGCCGAGCAGGATCTCTACGACGACATGGACGACGCGGACGGCCTGAGCGCCCGCCCCTCCTTCGCCGGGCTGATCTACCCGATCATCACCATGCGGGCGCCGTTCGACCGCACCATGTCGAGCCGCCGGGTGCTCGTCGGCGACGACCCGCCCGACGCGCGGCGGCGGGCCTACTCGGTGGAGGTCCAGGTCAACGCGCGCACGCCCCCGGTCTTCATGGTTCAGGCCTCCGACGACCGGATCGCGGTCACCGACCACCCGCTCCTCATGTACGCGGCGCTCCGGGCGGCGAAGGTGCCCGCGGAGATGCACCTGTTCGAGCGCGGCGGCCACGGCTTCGGCCTCGGCGTGCCGGGCAGCCCGGCGGCCACATGGCCCGCCCTGTTCATGGCCTGGATGCGCGGCCACGGCCTGCTGAAGTCGTGAAAAAAACGGCCCCCGTCGCCGGGGGCCGCTCATCGCGCTTCGTCAGGCGTGCCGGATCAGAAGCAGCGGCGCTCGCGGACGACGACCACCCGGCCGAACCGGCCGCGGCGCTTGGTGACGACGGTCTTGCAGCGCGGGCCGCGGATGACCCGGCGGCTGTACTGAGCCTGCTGGAAGAGTCCTTCCGACAGCGGAGCGGCGCCGGAGAGGGGGAGGGCCTGGGCCGGCGCGGCGGCGCCGAAACCTGCGATCGTGACGGCGATTCCGAAGAGGGCAGCTCTCATGGTCGGATGGCTCCTGTCCGTTTCGAGGGGCTGCCGTGTCGCCCTCGAATCGTGAACGTCAGATTAACGGCCGCAGCCTGGGGGCATCACATCGGTCTCGCAGCACGAGATGACGGTTCGATTCATTCATTTGATGGTTCGCGATCCGAAATGAACGGCCGCTGCCCCCGCGAAGGTCTCGGGCGGCCGATGTGTCTGTTGCGGCAGAAGCCTCGGCCTGTCCTGAACACGCTCCGCCGCGCGCTTGTCGTGTCGCGAGATCGCTGAGGCCGCTTCGATCGATCGCCGTGCCGGCGGCGTCACACGCGTTGCGCCGTCCCGAGCCCTCGTCTAACCGGTATCGCAGAAGGCCCGAGGCAGCATGACCATCGACACGTCCCACCACGACAAGATCCTGATCGTCGATTTCGGCTCCCAGGTGACGCAGCTCATCGCCCGCCGCGTGCGCGAGGAGGGCGTCTATTGCGAGATCGTGCCGTTCACCAAGGCGGACGCCGCCTTCGACGAGCACCGGCCCAAGGGCGTGATCCTGTCGGGCGGCCCGGAATCGGTCACGACGGACCTGTCGCCGCGCGCCCCCCAGAAAATCTTCGAATCCGGCGTGCCGGTCTTCGGCATCTGCTACGGCCAGCAGACCATGGCGGCCCAGCTCGGCGGCGAGGTCGAGGGCGGCCACCATGCCGAGTTCGGCCGCGCCGAGGTGGAGATCGTGTCCGAGTCGCCGCTGTTCCGGGGCGTCTGGCACACGGGTGAGAAGTACCCGGTCTGGATGAGCCACGGCGACCGGGTCACCAAGCTGCCGGACGGCTTCAGCACCATCGCGATGTCGCGCAACGCGCCCTTCGCCGCTGTGGCCGACGAGGCGCGGCGCTACTACGCCGTCCAGTTCCATCCGGAGGTGCACCACACCCCCCACGGCGCGCTGCTGATCCGCAACTTCGTGCGCGACATCGCCGGCTGCTCCGGCGACTGGACCATGGGCACCTACCGCGAGGAGGCGATCGCCAAGATCCGCGAGCAGGTCGGCAAGGAGAAGGTGATCTGCGGCCTCTCCGGCGGCGTCGATTCCTCGGTCGCGGCGGTGCTGATCCACGAGGCCATCGGCGACCAGCTCACCTGCGTCTTCGTCGATCACGGCCTGATGCGCCTCGGCGAGGGAGACGAGGTCGTCCGGCTTTTCCGCGACCACTACAACATCCCCCTCGTCCACGTTCAGGCGCAGGACCTGTTCATCGGCGCGCTCGAAGGCGTCGACGACCCCGAGGTGAAGCGCAAGACGATCGGCCGCCTGTTCATCGACGTGTTCGAGGCCGAGGCGAACAAGATCGGCGGTGCCGCCTTCCTCGCCCAGGGCACGCTCTACCCGGACGTGATCGAGAGCGTCTCGTTCTCCGGCGGCCCCTCGGTGACGATCAAGAGCCACCACAATGTCGGCGGCCTGCCCGAGCGCATGAACATGCGGCTCGTCGAGCCCCTGCGCGAGCTGTTCAAGGACGAGGTGCGGCTGCTCGGCAAGGAACTCGGCCTGCCCGAGGCTTTCGTGGGCCGCCACCCCTTCCCCGGCCCGGGGCTGGCCATTCGCTGCCCCGGCGTGATCACGCGCGAAAAACTGGAGGCCCTGCGCAAGGCCGACGCGATCTATCTCGACGAGATCCGGCAGGCCGGCCTCTACGACACGATCTGGCAGGCGTTTGCGGTGATCCTGCCGGTGAAGACGGTCGGCGTGATGGGCGACGGGCGCACCTACGACCACGTCTGCGCCCTGCGCGCCGTCACCTCGGTCGACGGCATGACCGCCGACTTCTACCCCTTCGACATGGCCTTCCTCGGCCGCGTCGCGACGCGGATCATCAACGAGGTGAAGGGCATCAACCGGGTGACCTACGACATCACCTCGAAGCCGCCCGGCACGATCGAGTGGGAGTGAGAGGAGGCCGCGAACGCCTCCGGCCCGGCTGTAAGATCGAGCTGCGATTCGTGAAGCCCTTTCTCAGGCCGACCGTTCCGCGTCGATCGGATGCACACTGAGGCGCAGGCCCAGCGACTTCAACACACCCATGAGCGTGTCGAGCTGCGGGTTCCCTTTCTCGGAGAGCGTTCGATAGAGCTGCTCTCGCGACCGGCCGACATCCTGAGCGATCTGCGTCATCCCGCGGGCTCGAGCGATGACACCCAGTGCGTGGGCAAGCAAAGCCGGATCGTTGTCTTCCAGCACGGCATCGAGATAGGCCGCGATGTGCTCGGGCGTCTTCAGGTGTTCGGCACTGTCGTAGGGATGGGTTTCGAGGGCCATGTCATAGATCCTTCGCGAGCGCCTTCGCTGCGCGGATGTCCCGCTCCTGAGAGCTCTTGTCTCCGCCGCAAAGCAAAATGACGATCTGCCTACCCTAAGTGGTGAAGTAGACCCGGTAGCCGGGTCCGTAGTCGATCCGCATCTCGCTGACGCCGTCTCCAACCGGTTTGACGTCGCCCGGATTGCCGAGCGCCAGCCGATCGATCCGCTTGGCTATGCGCGCGACGGCGCGAACGTCCCGCAAACCGTCGATCCAACTTTGAAAAACGCTTGTGCGACGGATCGTCGGCATAGGAGATTGTGGTCTTTAAACTACGAAAATCAAGCCGGAGCCTACGCCGATTCTCCAACGTTGCCCGAGTGTGAAGGACGGCAGCCATGCTCCATCGATCGGTTTGATCTCAGCGAAATTCCACGCTGATGTTCGGTCGTGCAAAGGGTTCCGGTTGACCCTCTCCCGACTCTCCCGCACTCCCCCAAGCCGGCGGTTCCCTTCGAGGCTCGAAAGGGAATGCGGTTCGGGTCCGCGAGCCCCGTGCTGCGGTTGCCCCCCAAGTGTAAGCGGTGAGCTTGCTCGCCACCGACATCACTGGACGGATCTCATCTGGGAAGGCGGCAAGAAGGCCGTGACCCGTGAGCGAGGAGACCTGCCGTCCGTCGCGTCACATCCGGCCCTGAGCCCGCGCAGCCGCGAAGGAGACGAGAGATGCCGCCGATCCCCGCCCCCTCCGCCGTCGAAACGCTGCTGCGCGACGCTCTCGCCGATCCCGGCACCGCCTGGAGCCTCGGCAGCTTCGGCGCCATCGCCGAGTTCATGCGTGACGAGGACGAGCCGGTGCGTGCCTTATCCGACGCGCGGCTGGGCCTCGCCACCGCCCGCGGCGCCATCGCCCTGACGCCGGGCGCCGATCTGCAGCCGGTCGCCTACGAGACCGGCTTCACCGGCGGCTACAATCACGCCCTGGCGCTGTGCCTGCCCGTCTCCGCCTGCGCCATGAACGGGCGCAGCGTCGTCACCGAACTCGGCCCCGACCGGGCGGCGGCGCGGGAGGAGGACCGCGAGGCGATCCTGTTCGATCTCGGGCTCGGGCTGCTGGCCGTCGATGCGTGCGTGCGCGCGAGCAATCCGGAGGCCGTCGCCTACCTGCGCGCGGGTGTCGGCCGGCCGGTCTTCGCCCCCGACAACCCGATCGGCCCGCGGCTCGTGGCGATGAGCCCGCACCGGGTGTTCTGCGCGCGCATCGGCCGGATCGAGGTCTACGCGCCGATCCCCGGTCCGGGCGAGATGAGTTCCGAAGGGCCGCACACCCACGTGCTGCCGAAGCTTCTGCGGGCCGGGCGCACCCATGCGGCGACGACGCCGATCCCCGACGGCTTCGTGCCCTGCGCCGGAATCCACCCCCCCCATCCCTACAAGGACGGGATGGGACGCCGCCTCCGCTTCGATCCCGCCCGCCACGCGGCCTTTCAGACCTTGCTTGAGCGCTGGGGCGACCCCGATCTTTTGGCGGTCAAGCGCGGGATGGCGCCTTCGAAGGAGGTCTCGGCGAAACACGCGCAATCGGCCCGCCGCGTCGCCGACCTTCAGGCCCGCTTCCTCCGCGGCGAGAGCGTGGCGGCGACGGCGGGCGACGAGGACGAGACCGCCGACGACCACGCCTGAGCCATCCGGCGCGCCGATCAGGCCGGCAGACCTTCGGGCTCGAACAGGAAATCGTCGACGGAGGGGATCGTCACCGGCAGGCCCGCGCCGTAGCCGGCCTTCGACAGGCGCCAGGGCCGCTCGGAACGGGCGCGGATGGCCTCCGACGGGCGCAGGCGGCGCAGGGTGCCGTCCTCGTCCATCTCCTCGATGGTGAGGAAGCCGTAGACCTGGAGGCGGGAGGCGATCAGCTTTGTCTCGCGGTCGCCGGCCGCCACGGGGAGCGTTCCGGTGGCGTAGACCGCATCCATCAGGCTGCGCTGATCCGCCCGCGACCGGCTCCGGTTGTCGTCCCGATAGATGGCCGGAGAGGGAGCCGGCCGGCGGAAGGGAATGACGTTGTCCGCAACGCTACGCATACGCAAACTGCCTCTCGTGTCGTCTCGGTCCCGCTGCCGGGTGGTGCTTCACGGCGCCCCGCGCGGCAGTTGCGGAAATTTCGACGAATCGGCTTAACGCCCGATTAGCGCTGCGGCACGAGACGGGCCGATCACGGCCGATACTCGAAAATAACGTTGCGATGTCAGATGCTTGAGATCACGGCCGCAGGCGGAGATTTCGTTCGGCCCGGCGGGACCGGGTCGGCCGTGAGCGTCCTCCTGGCGGCGCTCAGGCGGCCCTGACGTGAACCAGGAAGCGCGACACGTCGTCGGCCAGAACGCGGGAGCGGTCGGCCACGCTC
Organism: Methylorubrum podarium; assembly: GCF_022179745.1. Taxonomy (GTDB): domain Bacteria; phylum Pseudomonadota; class Alphaproteobacteria; order Rhizobiales; family Beijerinckiaceae; genus Methylobacterium; species Methylobacterium podarium. The sequence continues at coordinate 14,374 of NZ_BPRD01000112.1, read as the reverse complement.
CGCGCGGCCGCGGAGACGCCGCTCGCCGCACCGGCGGCGCGGTCGACGTCGCTGCTGACGCCGGCGATCGTGCCGGAGACCAGCTGCGTGCCCGTCGCGGCTCGGACGACGTGGCCCGCAATGTCCCGAACCGCCGCGCTTTGCTGCTCCATCGTCGCCGCGATCGCCTCCGCGATGGTGCTCATCTCGCCGACGCGGTGTTCGATGCCGGAGGCGGCAGCGATCGCTTCCGCCATCGCGTCGCGGATCGCCGCGATCTGATCGCGGATGTCGCCGGTCGCCCGTGCCGTCTGCCCGGCAAGGGCTTTGACCTCGGTCGCGACGACGGCGAAGCCGCGCCCGGATTCCCCGGCCCGCGCCGCCTCGATCGTCGCGTTGAGCGCCAGGAGGTTGGTCTGGTTCGCGATCCCGGCGATCAGGCCGACGACCTCGCCGACCCGGTCCATCGTCTCCGCGAGGTCCCGCACGGCGGTGCCGGTGCGGCCCGCTTCCTGAAGGGCGACGCGGGTGGCCTGGGCCGAGAGCGTGACCTGTGCCGAGATCTCGCCGATCGAGGCGGTCAATTCCTCCGTGGCGGCGGAGACCTGATGCACGTTTGCCGAGGTCTGTTCGGAGGTGGCCGCGACGGAGACGGCGCGCTCGCCCGTCTGCGCCACCGCGCCCGAGACGATCTGCGCTTCGTGCTGCATCCGGGCGGCCGCCTCGGCGAGGTCGCGGGTCGCGCCGCCGACTTCCGTCTCCAGGCGGTCGGCGAGGGCCAGCATGGCCTGCCGGCGCTCGGCCTCGCTGCGAAGACGCTCGGCCAGCCGCTCCGCCGTCAGATCGCGGTTCTCGACCATCTTGGCGTGGAACACGGCGAAGGCCGCCGCGATCGCGCCGAGTTCATCGCGCCGCCGCAGCGTCGGCACCGTGACGGCGAGATCGCCACTGGCCAGGGCCTCCATGGCCCGCGCCATCATCCCCAGCGGCCGGGAGATCCGCTGTCCGACCCAGAGGGAGAGGAGGCCGGTGCAGAGCACCGTCAGGGCGATCGCCCACAGCATCCGCCGCGTCGTCGTCTCGCGCGAGGCGGCGATCGCGCTCTGCGCTTGCGCATTGAGCGATTCGATGGTCCGGCGAACCTCGGTCGTCAGCGGCTGCAGGCGCTGGACGATGGTATCGAGGTCGGCCGCCTCCTCCTTCAGCGTGTCCGCGCCGGCCGCGTAGGCGAGGAAGCCCTGTTCGTAGGTCCTGATCCGCTCGCGCAACTCGGCCCGCGTCGTCTCGGCCAGCGGCGCTCCCTTCAAGGCCTGCTCGAAGGCATCGACTCTCTCGCGCAGGGCATCGACATACTTGTCGCCGCCGCGCAGCATGAAATCCTTCTCGTGCCGGCGCATCGTCAGCATGAGGGCGTTCAGCGGAAGTAGGTCGGATTGCGCGAGCCGCGCCTCGACCTGATGAACGGCCTCCCGCAGGCGCCCCTGGAGCCCCTGTGTTTCGTTGAATCCGAGCGTCCGCTGGGCCGCGGCGACGTTCTGGAACCGCGTCGCGTAGAGGTTCAGGCTCGGCCGGATCGCGTCCGCCCGGCGCAGCGGATCATCGGAGGGCACCTCGGCGGCGCGCTGCTCGACAAGGGTCAGCGCCTCACCCGCCTCGGCCAGCGCCCGCTCCCGGGTCTCGATCAGCGCCTCGCGGCGATGGATGAGAAAGTCCGTCTCGGCCTGACGGGCGACCGCCAGGGCGCGATCGACGGTGATCATTGCGAGGTGCAGGTGGGCACTGCCGTCGGCGACCTGCTGCAACGCCGCCTGGGTGCGGGCACCGTCGGCGTAGATCAGCCCGAGGAGGAGCGCGCCGCTCACCCCCAGAACCGCGATCTGAGCGCGCAGGCCGGCCCGCCGTAATTGGATCGCCATTGAAAAATCTCGAACCGTACGGATCCGAGATTTGAAGATCGCCGACTAAATTTCTATTAAGCGATGCGACGATTGACTTTTTGGGCCATCCCAAGTCTCGGCGCCCCGATTGCGGACGCCGGACTTGGAGGACACCTTGTCGAGCCGCCCGCCCTCGTCCGCCGCCATTCTCGGACAGCGGCGGCGAACCCGGAAGGACGGAGCGCCGGGTGGCTGGAAAACGGCGCGGCCTCTCGGCAGCGCATCCGGTCGACCTGTTTTCGCGGTTCGCGGGTCGGCGTCTGCCGGAGCCGACCGTCCTTTCTCTCACCCATCGAGGCGCCGCAGGGCAGGCCCTGCGGGCGAAGGGCTCAGGCCAGGGCGACGGTGAACTCACCCTCGGTCTTGGCGCGGATCTCGTCCTCGGTGACGCCGTCGGCGAGTTCGACCAGGGTCATGCCGCCCTCGCCCTTCTTATCGATGGTGAAGACGCCGAGATCGGTGATCACCATGTCGACCACCTGCGTGCCCGTGAGCGGCAGGTCGCAGGCCTTCAGGAGCTTCGGGCTCTCGGAGCCGTCCTTGCCCTTGGCGACGTGCTCCATCACCACGACGACCTTCTTCACGCCGGCGACGAGATCCATCGCCCCGCCCATCCCCTTCACCATCTTGCCGGGGATCATCCAGTTGGCGAGGTCGCCGTTCTGGGCGACCTGCATCGCGCCGAGAATCGACAGGTCGATATGGCCGCCGCGGATCATCCCGAACGAGTCGGCCGAGGAGAAGTAGCTCGTCGTCGGCAGCGCGGTGATGGTCTGCTTGCCGGCATTGATGAGGTCGGGATCCTCCTCGCCCTCGTAGGGGAACGGGCCCATGCCGAGCATGCCGTTCTCCGATTGCAGCTGCACCGACATGCCGTCCGGAATGTAGTTCGACACCAGGGTCGGGATGCCGATGCCGAGATTGACGTAGAAGCCGTCCTCCAGCTCCTTCGCGGCGCGCTCCGCCATCTGTTCACGGGTCCAGGCCATCTTTCAGTTCCTTGCTGGGCGCATCCTCGGGAGCGACGATGCGCCGTCCGCCGCACGGGCGGCGACGCGCCGTCGCGCTTGCGGCCTCGCGGCCGCGTGTCGAGACGTCAGATCTGGCCGCCGCCGGCCGCCGCCGCTTCCGGCTCCTTGCGCTTGCGCACGGTGCGCTGCTCGATGCGCTTCTCGCGCACCGGCACGTGGAGGATGCGGCCGATGAAGATGCCCGGCGTGTGGATGTGGTCGGGGTCGATCTCGCCGGGCTCGACGAGGTGCTCGACCTGGGCGACCGTGACCTCCGCGGCGGTGGCCATCATCGGATTGAAGTTGCGCGCCGTCCTCCGGTAGACGAGGTTGCCCTCGGTATCACCCTTCCAGGCGTGGACGATGGCGAGATCTGCGAACAATCCGCGCTCCATCACGTAGCTCTCGCCGTCGAACTCGCGCACCTCCTTGCCCTCGGCGACCTTGGTGCCGACGCCGGTCTTGGTGAAGAAGGCCGGGATGCCGGCGCCCCCGGCGCGGATGCGCTCGGCCAGCGTCCCTTGCGGGTTGAACTCGATCTCCAGTTCGCCGCCGAGATACTGGCGGGCGAATTCCTTGTTCTCGCCGACATAGGACGAGATCATCTTCTTGACCTGGCGGGTGTCGAGCAGCTTGCCCAGCCCCACGCCGTCGATGCCGGCATTGTTGGAGATGACGGTCAGGTCCTTCACGCCCGAGGCCTGAATCGCGTCGATCAGCTCGTCCGGGATGCCGCACAGGCCGAAGCCGCCGGCCATGATCGTCATGCCGTCGCGCAGGAGGCCGGCGAGCGCGGCCTTCGGATCCGGGTAGACCTTCTTCATCGACAGCGTCCCTTCCTTGTCTTCCGCCGGGGCGGGCTTGGCCAAGCTTCGGGCTTCCCGACTCGCCGGCCGGCCGCCCTCCCGATCGATGGCGATCGGGTGTGCAACGCAGGACCGTCTTCGTCAAACCGGCGACGCATTTGCGCGCGATGCAAAAATCCCGCGCCGTAACCGCCCGCAGAGTCGCAGGGGCTGCGCCGGTCCTTCTCCAAAGGACAGGCCGCGCCATCCACCGCATTGCGGGTCGGTTTCCCCTCGGCCGCGGGACAGAAGGACCGGAACCGGCTAAGCTTTCGGATCGCACGGCGCGTCACGCCGGTGCGGTTCGGCATGATCCGATCCGCATCGCCCGCCCACGGAGTGCAATGTCGCTGCGCCGCACCCTTTCCGCCCTCGGTCTCGGGCTTCTCGCCACGGCGTCGGTGGCTGCCTGCCTGCCCTGGTCGGTCGAGGCGCCCGGCGCGGCGCGCTTCGTGAGCCAGGGCCTGCAGGAAAACTGGGGCGTGGCCCTCGCGGCCCGGGGGCGCACGGAGGTGGTGCTGCTCCCCCTCCCGCGGATCGTGTTCCAGGATATTCGCCTCACCGGGGGCGATGCGGCCGGGCCGGTGCTGGCCTCGGGCGGCAACCTCTCGCTTCAGCTCGGCCTCGCCGCCCTGCTCACCGGCCGGGTCGAAGTCGATTCCCTGACCCTCGACGGCGCCGAGGTGGTGCTGGCGCAGGATGCGGGGGATACCCGCTGGTCCGGCGCCGCCGAGCGGCTGACCCACAGCATCGCCGGCGAGGTCGGGGACCGGCCGCGGCGGGTCATCCTGGCGCGCTGCTCGGTGACGGGTCTCGATCCGCGGGACGGCACGGTGCGGACGGCCCGCGACGTCGATCTCACCGTCTCCTGGCCGGCCTGGAGCGAGAGCCTCGCTCTGACCGGAGGCTTCCGCTGGGACGACGGTAACGCCAGGATCACGCTCACGGGCCTGCGCCCCTACGCGCTCCTCTCCGGCGGTGAGAGCCCGTTCAACGCCGCCGTAACGTGGCCGACCGGCTCGCTGAACGCCGACGGCAGCGGCAGCGTGCGCGACGGTCTCAAGGCCTCCGGCACCGGCCGCCTCCAGACCCGCTCCCTGCACCGGACGCTGGCCCTGACCGGCGGCAGCCTCGCCCTGTCCCCCTTCGTCGAGGACTTCTCGGTCGAGGGCAGCTTCGAGGCCGGCTCGGGTCAGGTCCAGTTCCCCAGCGTCACCGTCCGCAGCGACGGCAACGTCCTCGAAGGAGCAGGCTCGGCCACCTTCGGCCCGCGGCGTACCGCGGTCCAGGCCACCTTGGCCGCCGAGAATCTCAACCTTTCGCCCCTCTTCGCCGGCGTGCTGCGGCTGACCGGCCTCGATCATGCCGACGACGCGGCGTGGCGCGGGCAATCCCTCGACCTGCGGCCGTTCACCGGCGGCGATCTCGATCTGCGGATCTCCGCCGGCAACGCTCGGATCGGGCCGGTGCAGATCACGGATCTCGCCTCCAGCGTTCTCGTCCGCGAGAGCGGCATCGAAGCCTCGGTCGGTCGCGCCAACCTCCGCGGCGGGATGATCAAGGGCCGGGTCTCGTTCGCCTCCGACGAGGGGGACGCGGCGCTGACGCGGGTGAAGGCCCAGGGCAGCTTCGACAGTCTCGATCTCGGCGCCCTGCTGAACGATCTCGGACAGAGCCGCTGGATGCTCGGGGCGACGCGCGGCAGCCTCGCCCTGGAGGGAGCCGGCCACGATGTCGGGGCGCTCACCCGTTCCGTCTCGGGCCGGGTCGCCCTGGAGAGCGAGGATGGCGCCCTGTCGGGTCTCGACCTCGCCGACGTGATCCACCGCGGCGGGGCGCTGGCGCCGGGCGCGCTGGCGCGGCGCAACGGCCGGACGCCGTTCGAACATGCCGCCGTCACGCTGCTCTTCGCCGACGGCGTCGGCGAGATCGTCGAGGGTCGGCTCGCCTCCCGCACCCTCGGCGCCTCGTTGAACGGGCGTGTCGCCCTGGCCGACCGCCGCTTCCAGGCGCGGGCCGAGCTCCAGGCCCGCGCGAGCGCCGCCGACGGAACGCCGCCGACGGCTACGCTGTTCGAGATCGCAGGACCCTGGGACGCCGTGAGCGTTCGCGCGAGCGCAGGACCCCTTCCAGCGGGGGCCGACGCGCGCCAGGGCGCTGTCCCCGAGTCCTTCCGACGGCCCGGAGCGGATCTGCCGCTCGGGATCCGCGCCTACGCCCCCGGCAACGCTTCCTCCGCTCCCTGACCCGGTCAGGTCCGGGACCGGCGCGGAGCCTCAGGAATTGCCGCTCGCCGCGCCGCCGGCGGAAGCCCCGCCGGAGCCGTTTCCGCTCGAACCGTTGCCGCCCTTGGCCTTCTCGAAGGCGCGGCGGACGAGATCGGTGCCGACTTCCAGCGCCGCGTCGAGCGCCCGCTGCGACAGGGTGCCGGCCTCCACCGTCTCCCCGGCATAGAGCGGCTGCTCCAGGGCGACGGCGTCGCCGCGGGTGACGCGCAGACGGGCGACCTCGCGGCCCTGCTCCACCGGCGCGACCAGCGGACCCTGATAGACGACCTTGGCCGTGACGCGATCCGTGGCGCCGCGGGGCAGCAGCAGGCGCACTGGCTTCTTGGCCACGACCGGCACCGAACCCTTCTCGCCGCCGAAGACGGAGACGTCGGCCACGGTCTCGTTCGGGGCGAAGACCTGGCGCGGCTCGAAGGCGCGGAACCCCCATTCCATCATCTTGCGGGCCTCCGCCGCGCGGTCCCGCGCGGTCTTCAGGCCGGAGACCACCATGATGAGGCGCTGGCCGTTCTGCACCGCCGAGCCGGTCAGCGCGTAGCCGGATTCTTCGAGGTAGCCGGTCTTCAGGCCGTCCGCGCCGATATCCAGGGTCAGGAGCGGGTTGCGGTTCTGCTGCTTGATCTTGTTCCAGGTGAACTCGCGCTCGGAATAGATCTTGTAGAACTCGGGGTAGGTGTCGATGATGTATTGCGCGATCCGCGCCATGTCGCGGGCGGTCACCTTCTGGTCGGGGGCCGAGTAGCCGGTCGCGTTGCGGAAGGTCGAGCGCGTCAGGCCGATCTCCTTGGCGCGCTGGTTCATCATCCCGGCGAACGCCTCCTCGGTGCCCGCCATGTTCTCGGCGATGGTGATCGCCGCGTCGTTGCCCGACTGCACGATCAGGCCGCGCAGCAGGTCGGAGAGCTTGATGCGGCTGTTCACCTGCGCGAACATCGAGGAGCCGCCGCCGCCGGCCCCGCCGCGGCGCCACGCGTCCTCCGTCACCGTGAATTCGGTGTCCATGGAGAGGCGGCCCTCCTTGATGGCGCGGAACACGATCTCCGCCGTCATCAGCTTGGCCATGCTCGCCGGCGAGAACGGCTCGTCGGCGGCCTTCTCGAACAGCACCGAGCCGGATTCGGCATCGATCAGGATCGCGTGGACGGCCGCCGTCTGGAAGGACTGGGCGCGCGAGGGCGCCGGATGGAGGAAGGCGCCGACGACCGCAGCCAGCATCCCCGCGAGCGCCCAGCGCGCCGCTCGGAACCGAATCGTACTCATCCCGCCTCTCCCGCGAACCCGCTCGTCGCCCGTCCCCGCCAAGCGTGACCTTAGCCCGAATACAATGCGGTTTCGAAGGCAAAGTTCGTTTTCGCACCGCGTCATGACCGCCCCGGAATCCTGCTTGCGCGCTTGTGGAAAACCGGGACGGATCCCATATCAAGCCCATGCAATTTCGAGACTTTCACCCCATGAAGGCGCCCGGCCTCCGCTCCGGTCGCCGGGCCGCGCCGGCCGCCGCCGGCGAGGACCAAGGGCCCTGGCGCACCCTGCCCCTCGAAGGGGCGTTCGAGGTCGTCTACGAGGATGCGCGCGGCGCCTGGACGACCCGCACGCTCGACGCGCGCGAGCTGAAGCTCGGGCCCGGCCGCACCCTGCTCGGAGGGACTGACCGGGCGCACGGCCTCTATCGCGGCCTGCGCGCCGACCGCATCCGCCGGCTGACCGAGCCCGCCTCCGGCACGCGCATCGAGACCGGCATCCTCGACTGGCTCCTCGCCCGTGCGGAGGCGCAGCGGAAGATGCGCGGCGGGCGTCACCCCCGCCGGGCGGCGTGAGCGGGCAAACTTTTCTTGCCTCGGAGCAATCGCGTGGGGACAAGAGGCCTTCCGTCGGCTCGCGATAGCGCGCGACCTTCGGTATAGCCGGTTCATGGAACTGATCTCCGCAACGCAGGCTCTGTCCGACGCCTGTGCCCGTCTCGCCGCGCAGCCCTTCGTCACCGTCGATACGGAGTTCATGCGCGAGACGACCTATTATCCGAAATTGTGCCTGATCCAGATGGCGGGTCCGGACGGGTTCGCCTGCCTCGTCGATCCGCTCGCGAAGGATCTCGATCTCAAGCCGTTCTTCGACCTGATGGCCGACGAGGGCACCGTGAAGGTGTTCCACTCGGCCCGGCAGGATCTGGAGATCATCTGGCTCCTCGGCGGGCTCCTGCCGCACCCGTTCTTCGATACGCAGGTCGCGGCCATGGTCTGCGGCTACGGCGACTCGGTGTCCTACGAGCAACTCGTCAACGATGTCGCCAAGGCGCGCATCGACAAGTCCTCCCGCTTCACCGACTGGTCGCGCCGTCCCCTTTCGGAGGCGCAGCTCGCCTACGCCCTGTCGGACGTCACCCATCTCGTGACGATCTATCAGGTGCTGGCGGCCGAACTGCTGAGCACCGACCGCGGCCTCTGGCTCGACGAGGAGATGGCGGTCCTGACCTCGCCGGAGACCTACCAGGCTGACCCGGCCCAGGCTTGGCGCCGGCTCGCCGGGCGGATGCGCAAGCCGCGCGAGATCGCGGTGCTGATGGAGGTGGCCGGCTGGCGCGAGGCGGAGGCGCAGAGCCGCAACGTGCCCCGCGGACGCATCCTCAAGGACGAGGCGGTGATCGACATCGCCACCGCCGGCCCCCGCAGCGTCGAGGCGCTGGGGCGGCTGCGCACCATCCCCGCCGGCTTCGAGCGCTCGCGCACCGGCGCCGAGATCCTCGCCGCGGTCGAGCGGGGCTTCGCCCGCGACCTGTCGCAGATCGCCATGCCCGAGCGCAGCCGCTCCCGCGGCGGCGGCAACGGGGCGCTGGTCGATCTCCTCAAGGTGCTGCTCAAGGCGGTGGCCGAGGCCGAGGGCGTCGCGCCCAAGATTATCGCCACCGTGGACGATCTCGAAGCCCTGGCCGACGACGACGCGGCGGACGTCGCCGTGCTCCAGGGCTGGCGCCGCACCCTGTTCGGCGACAAGGCGCTGGCGCTGAAGCACGGGCGGATGGCGCTGTCGGTGGAGCGCGGCCGGGTGACCGTACGCGAACTGCCCTAGACGCTTCGGCCTGCGATGATCCGGATCGCGGGCTCCGTCTCCCCTTCCCGGTGCCGTCGTCGGCAGAGAAGGCGTGGGAGAAGCGGGCGAGTGTCATCGCGGGATCTTGGCGGCGGAACTCGGGTGACGTAGTTCGGGATTAAGTGGCAAATCTTTTTGCCTCTCGTTCCCGGTCGCTGTTCCCGCCTCATGTTCGAGCCGAACGAAGTTCTTCAGGTTCTGAGCGGCCGCGGTGCCGTCTCCGCCGAGGGGATCGACCCGGTCAAGGTCCGCTACAAGCTCGTCGTCGAGCGCCGTGACGGCATCGTGCGCGCCCATGGCAGCCTGACGGGCCGGCACAGCGCCCTTCACCCGCTCTGGCTCACGCCGGATGCGACGCTGCACCTGAAGGATGCGCGGCGCCTGGCCGTCTCCCTGACCGATCTCGTGGGCGACACCGCCGAGTTCGAGAGCACCGAACCGGTTGCGCCGGGCTGAAGCCCGCCGGAGAGTGGCCGCGACCTTCGTGCCGCGCCCCGCCTGACCGATGACCCTCGCCCCTTCGCCCACGGCCCTCGCGGACGGCGCCCGCTTTCTGCTGGCCATCCGGCCGCCCTACGACTGGGCGCATCTCGAGCGCTTCTTCGCCGATCATGCGAGTCCCGGCGTCGAGCACGTGACGCCCGGCCGCTACGCGCGCAGCTTCGTCTTCGGCGGCCGGCACGGGACGCTCTCGGTCACGCCGGAAGCGGAGGCCCTGTCGGTGCGCATCCGCGGCCTCGACACGGACGACGCCCGGAGTGCGGTCGTGGCGCGGGTGCGGGCGATGTTCGATCTCGACATCGACCCGCGGGCGATCGCCGACGGCCTCGGCCGCGATCCGCTCACCGCCGCCCTCGTCGCCCGCCGGCCCGGCCTGCGCATGCCGGGCGCCTTCGAGGGATTCGAACTGGCGGTGCGGGCAATCCTCGGTCAGCAGGTCTCGGTCGCCGCCGCCACGCGCCTCGCCGGCCGCCTCGTGGCTTCCTTCGGAACGCCGCTCGCCCCTGACGAGGGCGACGGGGAGCCGGGCCTCACTCACCTCTTCCCCACGCCCGAACAGCTTCTGGACGCCGAGATCTCGCTCGTGCTCAACATGCCCCGCGCCCGCGGCCGGGCGATCCAGGGGCTCGCGGCGGCGATGCTTGCAACGCCCGATCTGTTCGCCCTCGGCGGCGATCTCGACGACCGGGTCCCGCGGCTCAAAGCCCTTCCCGGCATCGGCGAGTGGACGGCCCAGTACGTCGCCATGCGCGCCCTGGCTCAGGCCGATGCCTTCCCGGCGGGCGATGTCGGGCTGATGCGCGCCCTCGACACCGGCGCCGGGCGGCCGGACCGCGCCGCGCTTCTCGACCGGGCCGCGGCCTGGCGGCCCTGGCGCGCCTACGCCGCGATCCATCTTTGGGCCGAGGACGCTGCGCGGAGGATGCCATGATGCCAGCCATGACGATCCGTGATCCCGCCGCCGACGACGAGGCCGATTGGCGCCGGCTCTGGGCCGGCTACCTCGCCTTCTACGGAGAAGATCTGGCCGAGTCGGTCACCGCCGCGACGTGGCGGCGCATCCTCGATCCTGCCTCGCCGGTCTTCGCGCGGCTCGCGCAGCGGGACGGGACGGTGGTGGGCATGACGGTCAACGTCCTGCACGAGGGGACCTGGACCGCGGCGCCGATCTGTTACCTGGAGGATCTCTTCGTCGCGCCCGAAGCGCGCGGCGCCGGGCTCGGCCGGGCGCTCATCGCCGACCTCATCGAGCTCGGGAAAGCGCGGGGCTGGTCGCGGCTCACCTGGCATACGCAGACGGGGAACGCGCAGGCGCGGCGGCTCTACGACCGCTTCGTTGCGGCCGACGATTTCTGCCGCTACCGGCTCGTTCTCGATCGTTAACGCCTCGTTTACCATGGCCGCATCACGGTCGGGTTCAGAGGAGAGAGCCATGAACCGACGAGTCGGCCGTAGTTTCGATGTCCTCAGCGAGGCGCAGCTCGTGGCCGGGCGCACTGCCGGCCGCCGGGTTGCCCCGGACGCGCTGGTCCCGCAGCCGGGCCCGCGGCCGATCGCCCAGCTTCTGGACACGATCCAGCACGTCGCGGAAGCCGCGACCGGTGAGCGCAGCTTCCTGCATGTCGGCGCGACCGTGCCGCGGAAGGGGTGAGCGGGAGTAGCGCCGTCAGGCGGCGGGTGTCTTGCCGCCCAGTTCGATCAGCACGATCTCCGGCGGCACGCCGAACCGGATGCCCATCCCACTGACGCCGAGTCCGCCGGAGACGATCAGGTGGCGGCCGTCCTCGACCACGTGGCCGTAGGCGAAGCGCTGGCCGTAGCGGGAGGGCAGCACCGGCGAGTAGCCCAGCACGCGGATCTGGCCGCCATGGGTATGGCCCGACAGCGTGAGCGAGACGCGGGCGGGCACCTTCACGAAGATGTCGGGCTCGTGCGCCATCAGGATCACGGGCGCCGTATCCGTCACCTGCGCGAGCGTGGCCGGAAGGTCGGCGAGGCTGCGGCGGCTGCCGATCGGCAGGAACGGCTCCTGATCCGCGAGGCCGGCGATCCAGAACGGATGGCCGCCCTGGACGAGCCGCACCGCGTCGTTCTCCAGAACCGGGATGCCGCGCGCTTCGAGCAGGCGGCGGACCTCGACCGGACCCTTGCCGGCCCGCATCGCCGCGCGGTCGTCCCACCAATCGTGGTTGCCGAGGATGGCGTAGGTGCCGAGCGGCGCGCGAAGACCCTCGGCGAGTCGCGCGAAATCGGAGAGCGGAACCCGGTGCCACGTCACCTTCCGTCCCGCCGGGTAGTCGCCGAGCAGGAGGATCAGGTCGGGCGCGAGCGCGTTCGTCGCCGCGACGATCTCCGCGACGCGGTCGAGCGGCATGTAGGGCTCGCAGACATGGATGTCGGCGAGCACGGCGATGCGCAGGCGGAGGTCCGGGTTCCATCCCGGCGGGGTCAGGCCGTAGCGTGTCAGCGCGAGCCGAAAGCGCGGCTCGACGACGAAAGCGTAGGCACCCCCCGAGCCGAGCGTCAGCGCCGAAGCACCGAACCCGCCCAGAACCTGCCTGCGGGTCGGGAGGAGGAGCATGCCGCCGAAGCCGGCGGGTCGGCGGCGTCAGCCTCAGTCGACGGGCTCGTCCTCGTGGACGAAGCGGACGCTGTTCCGGGCTTCCGCCTTGGCGCGGGCCGCCTTGACGGCGCTGCGGCTGACATGGACGGCGGCGGCGAGCGCCGGCAGGGCGACGGGGCGGAAGTTCTCGCGATCCCCGGCCACGGTCGCCGAGGCGGTGCTGCCCGGCTCTGCCGCGAAGGTCGGGGTTCGGCTGGGGGCGTACATGATTCCTGTCCTGTTTGCGCTTCGGGGCGGCCGGAGCGCGGCCGCGGCGGCTTGGTCTCACACCTCGCTTGTGGGGCGAGGACGACCTTTACACACCCTCGTCGTGGCAAGATTGCGAAGATGCCGCCTCCGCTTTGATCGATCCGCCGACATGAACGGAAGCTTAAGGCATCCGGCTTGCGGCAAATTCGAGCAAGGCGACATCTCGGGCACGGCGCATCGTCACTTTTCGGCCACGCGATAGTGCAGCGCAGCGCGGCCCATCTTGCAATGCCCTCAGGAGATTTACACCCGAAGCGTCGGCGACTTGATTTACGCCGGGGCCGATCGCTCACGCGGGCATGGGCTTCAAATCCTCATGCGCGATCCAGGCGGCGGTGCGGTCGAGGGCGCGGCCGAGACGCTCGAACAGGGTGTCGATCTCGTCCGGCTCGATCACCAGCGGTGGGCAGACGGCGATCCGGTCGCCGGCGAGGAAGCGTACGATCAGCCCCTCGTCCTGAGCGAAGGCGACGCAGCGCGCCGCCACCCCCGCCTTCGGCTCGAACTGGCGCTTCGACGGCTTGTCCGCCACGATCTCGATGCCGCCGATCATCCCCAACCCCCGGGCCTCGCCGACGAGCGGGTGGTCGGCCAGCCGCGCCAGGGCGGCCTGGAAGTGCGGCGCCCGCTCGGCGGCCCGCTCGACGATGCGGTCGCGCCGGTAGATGTGGAGCACCCGGTTCGCGACGGCGCAGGCGACGGGGTGCCCGGAATAGGTGGTGCCGTGGCCGAAGCCGCCGAGCTTGACGCTCTCGTCCAGCATCGCGCGGTAGAGCGGCTCGTCGATGCTGATGCCGCCGAGCGGCAGGTAGCCGGAGGTGAGCGCCTTCGCGAAGGACAGGGTGTGCGGACGCATGCCGAGGGTTTCGCCGCCGAACCACGTGCCGAGCCGGCCGAAGCCGCAGATCACCTCGTCGGCGACGAGGCGCACGTCGTAGCGGTCGAGCACCGCCTGGATCGCCGGGAAATAGCCGGCAGGGGGAACGATGGCGCCGCCCGCTCCCATCACCGGCTCGGCGAAGAAGGCCGCGACGGTGTCCGGGTCCTCGGCGAGGATCTGCGCCTCGAGTTCCGCCGCGAGGCGCTGCGAATACGCCTCCTCGCTCTCGCCCGCCTCCGCGCCGCGGTAATGGTGCGGACAGGCGGCGTGCAGGAAGCCCTCGATCGGTAGGTCCCAATCGGCGTGATTGGCGGGGAGCCCGGTGAGCGAGGCGGTGGCCACCGTCACGCCGTGATAGCCCTTCCGGCGGGCGATGATCTTTTTCTTGCGCGGGCGCCCGAGCGCGTTGTTCATGTACCAGAGCAGCTTGACCTGCGCGTCGTTGGCCTCCGAACCCGACGAGGTGAAGAAGATCTTGGAGGTCGGGACCGGCATCAGCTCCTTCAGCGTCTCGGCCAGCTCGATCGCCGGATCGTGGCTGCGGCCCGAGAACAGGTGCGCGAAGGGAAGCCGGCCCATCTGCTCGGCGGCGGCCTCGACCAGCTCCTCGTTGCCGTAGCCGAGAGCCGTGCACCACAGCCCGGCCATGCCTTCGAGGTAGGGACGGCCGTCGGTGTCGTAGACCCAGACGCCGTGGCCCCGCTCCAGCACCAGCGGACCGGTCTCCCGGAAGGTGGCGAGGTTGGTGTAGGGGTGGATCAGGGTCTCGACGTCGCGGGCGGCGATGTTCGACAGCATGATGCGGCAGCCGGAAGACAGAGCCGACAGGATGCGCCGGCAGCGCCGCCACACTAACGGCCGCAATCTCCCTCAGGAAGGCGGAGTCCGCCTGCCTCGAAGACGCAACGACCGCTCGTGATGCTCGATCCGGCCACCATCGTCGCCACGCCCGCTCCCGGCCGCAGCTGCGGCCCC
>NZ_BPRD01000111.1 GCF_022179745.1 Methylorubrum podarium | reverse complement strand
CATCCGCTCGATCCCGACGCTGATGATCTTCAAGGACGGCAAGCTCGCCAGCCAGAAGGTCGGTGCCGCCCCCAAGGGCGACCTGTCCCGCTGGATCCAAGCGAGCGCCTGACGCCACGCCGCCTCCCCGGCGGATCGGACCGAGACAGCCCGGCCGCGAGGCCGGGCTTTTTCATGCGCGTCGGCCGCCGCGTTGTCTGCAGCGCCGACCGGGCGGCCGCGGCGGATCCTCGAAACGCAAGAAGCCCGGCCTTGCGGCCGGGCTTCCTGGTTTCGAGACCCTTATCGGAGGTTCGGCTTAGTAGCTGCCGAACTTGTAGTTCAGGCCGGCGCGGATGACGGCGAAATCGACGTCGCGACGGGCGGTGTTGTTCAGGATGACCGAGGAGGTGCCCGGGCCGACGGCGGCCAGCGGGGTCGCGGTCACGATCACGCCGTTGGCGTTGGCGAAGCCGTAGCGGCTGTTGTTGCCGTCGAAGTTCACGTACAGACCTTCGACCTTGAGCGTCACCGCCGAGGAGCGGAAGAAGTTCAGGAACGAGTCGGTCGGGAGCGCGTACTCGACGCCGCCGCCAGCAGCGTAGCCGGTCTTGAAGTCGTCGGTGTCGACGGCGCGGCCGCCACCGAAGCTGCCGTAGGCGAAGCCGCCGGTGCCGTAGAACAGGACGCGGTCGAAGGCGTAACCGATACGGCCGCGGACGGTGCCGAAGAAGTCGAGGCCCTGGAGACCGGTCGGGTTGATCAGGGTCACGCCCGGCTGCACGAAGCCGCCCGGGGTGACGGCGCAGGCGATGCCGCCGGTGCCGCAGCCGCCGTTACGGCCGAAGCGGCCGCCGAGGTCGGCGTACTGCGCGTCGGCTTCGATACCGATCACGACGCCCGAGCCCGGGGTGAACTGATAGTTGTAGCCGATCTGACCACCGCCGACGAAGCCGTCGCTGCGGCCGCCGTTGTCGAAGGCGAAGCCGGCGATCGCGCCGACCGGACCGCCGACGACGCGGCGATCGATCGTGACGACCTGCGTCGGAGCCAGGGAGTCCTCGACGCCGAAGCCGTAACCGGCGTTGAGACCGGCGTAGAAACCGGTCCAGGTGAACACCGGGACGGGCGTGAAGACCGGCGGAGCGGCGCGGCGCGGCAGGTCGGCGGCGGAAGCGGCGGCGGTCAGGGCCGTGAAGGCGGCAAGAGAGGTGAGAAGCTTTTTCATTTGTTGATCCCCAGCAGAAACCCGATCGCCGGCAAGCTAGACCATTTCCTCAGCGCGAGATGTAGCGGGCGGGTCACACCCGCCGCGCGACAAACCGGCTGAGGAGTGGTTGCAACCCCTTCCGGGCGATGCCGAAACCAGACTTCGCGGGACGGCGGAGGTTTTGGGCGCGCCGATTCTCAGGACATCGGGGCGGGGCGGCCGGTCGATCGACGGTATCGACGGGCCAGGCTCAGGATGACCGCGGGGCGATGACGATCTAGCGCCGCGCGGCGGCTCGACGGGGGAGCGTCGTCGCGAGATGCGGGCAAGTCGAGCCGGGCTTTCGCGATCTCGGCTCGATCGTCTCGCGCCGCCGATGTGCTGCCCTCGACGCAGGACCCGGCGTCTTCGTCTGTCGCCGATCCGCCCTGGTCGGGCGGACATCTTGTCAAGTCGGGATCGTGCCGTTGGATTCGAGGACGGCCCCCGCCAGATAGAGCGATCCGCAGATCAGGACGCGGGGCGGACGCTCGAAGATCGTATCCGATAGGCCTTCGACCGCCGCCTCCACGCTCGGGGCGACCTCCGCCGGGAGGCCGACCGTGCGGGCGATTCCCGCCACCTCTTCGGCGGGCCGCGCGGCCACCTGGCCGGTGATGGGCACCGCGATGAGCGAGCGGGCGAGGCCGACGAAGTTCTTCAGGAAGCCTTCCGCGTCCTTGGTGCCGAGCAGGCCGACGATCAGGACCAGCGGCGCGTCGCTGCGCTCGCCGAGATCGGCCATCGCCGCGGCGAGGATGCGTCCGCCGTCGGCGTTGTGGCCGCCGTCGAGCCACAACTCGGCGTCCCTGGGCATCCGCTCGGCGAGCGCGCCGCGCACGAGTCGCTGGAGCCGGCCCGGCCAGTCGACGTTGCGCAGGCCCGCTTCGAGGGCCGCGGTGCCGATATCGCCGAATCCCGCCGCGCGCAGGGCCGCGATGGCGGTGGCGGCATTGGTGAACTGATGGCGCCCGGCCAGCCGGGGGCGGGGCAGGTCGAACAGGTCGGTCTCGTCCTGGTAGACGAGCCGCCCGCTCTCCTCGTGGACCGAGAATTCCTGGTTGCCGACCCGCACCGGCACCGCGCCGACGCGCTCGGCCTGGCGGCAGAGCACGGCATCGGCGCCGGCATAATCCTGGGCGGCGATGACCGCCGGGCAGCCGCGCTTGAAGATGCCGGCCTTCTCCATCGCCACCGCCTCGACGGTGTCGCCGAGATACTCCGCATGGTCGCGCCCGATCGGGGTGACGACGGCGCAGGCCGGGTGGTCGATGACGTTGGTGGCGTCGACCCGTCCGCCGAGGCCGACTTCGAGCAGCAGCACGTCGGCGGGGCTCTCCGAGAACAGCAGCAGGGCCGCCGCCGTGGTGATCTCGAAGACGGTGATCGGGTCGCCCTTGTTGGCCGCCTCGCAGCGGGCGAAGGCGTCGGCGAGCCGGTCCTCGGCGACGTAATGGCCGCCGCCGATGCCCCCGAGCCGGATGCGCTCGTGGAAGCGCACGAGGTGGGGCGAGGTGTAGACGTGGGCGGCCAAGCCCCCCGCCTCCACGATCGCCCGCATGAAGGCGATGGTCGAACCCTTGCCGTTGGTGCCCGCGACATGGATCACCGGCGGCAGCCGCCGCTCGGGATGGTTGAGGGCCGCGAGCAGGCGCTCGATGCGCCCGAGCGACAGGTCGATCGTGCGCGGATGCAGGGCGAGGAAGCGCGCCATGAGCGCGTCGGAGGATTCCATCTCGCGCGAAGACCTTCTGTCGCGGATTGTTCTCGTTCGACATCCGACCGATCCCTTCGGGACGACGGATCTCGGTTCCGGCGGGCACCCATCGCGCTGGGGCGACGGGTGCCTTCCTCAAGCGCCGCGCGGGCTTGCTCGAACGCTGGCCGCGTTGAGCAAGCGGGCGGCGTTTCAGGCCGCGTCCGGCAGCGGCTCGGGGGCCGGCGGCGCCGGCGGCTTTCCGGCAGGGGCCTGCCGCACATTCATCAGCAGGCCGCACAGCCGGCTGATCGTCTCCTTGAGCTGGTGGCGGTGCACGACCTGATCGACCATGCCGTGCTCGCGCAGGTATTCGGCCCGCTGGAAGCCGTCCGGCAGCTTTTCGCGGATCGTCTGCTCGATGACGCGGGGGCCGGCGAAGCAGATCAGCGCGCCGGGTTCGGCCAGATGCACGTCGCCGAGCATGGCGTAGGAGGCGGTCACGCCCCCCGTGGTCGGGTTCGTCAGCACGACGATGTAGGGCAGCCGCGCGGCGTTGAGCCGGCGCACGGCCACGGTGGTGCGCGGCATCTGCATCAGCGAGAGGATGCCCTCCTGCATCCGCGCCCCGCCGGAGGCCGCGAACAGGATGTAGGGGGTGCGCTTCTCCAGCGCCGTCTCCGCGCCGCGGACGAAGGCCTCGCCGCCGGCCATGCCGAGCGAGCCGGCCATGAAGCCGAATTCCTGGGCCGCGATCGTCATCGGCAGGCCGCCGACGCGGCCGAAGCCGATCTTGAAGGCGTCCGGCATGCCGGTCTTGGCCCGCGCCTCCTTGAGGCGGTCGGCGTAGCGCTTCTCGTCGCGGAACTTGAGCGGGTCGGCCGCAACCTCGGGCAGCGGCACGTCGATCCAGGTGCCCTCGTCGAACATCATCTTCAGGCGCGCCGTCGCGCTCATCTTGAGATGGTGCTCGGAGCCCGGAATGACCCAGTGGTTCTGCTCGACTTCCTTATGGAAGACCATCTGGCCGGTGTCGGGACACTTGATCCAGAGGTTCTCCGGCGTCTCGCGCTTGAACAGCGTCTTGATCCGGGGCCGCACGACCTCCGAGATCCAGTTCATCGGCTCGACCATGGCGTCGGACTCCCTGTCTGACCGCGTTCACTTGCATGCTGATATCGGATCGCCGCAGCCCCGATGCCAAGCCCTGATGCCGACGGCATTCCCGGATCGAGGCGCCCGCGGGCGGGACGCGGCGGGGTGGGGGACGCTCAGGCTCCGGCCGGCGCCTTGACGGCGCTGCGCACGCCCTCGGCCAGCTCGCGCACGAGGCCGGCGACCGCCTCCACCGTGCCGTCGCCGGCGCGATCGCCGGGTTCGAGGCTGCGGGCCAGCGCGTCGACCAGGGCCGACCCGACCACCACGCCGTCGGCGCCGCGGGCGATCTCGGCGGCGTGCGCGCCGGTCTTGACGCCGAAGCCGACGACGACGGGCAGGTCGGTCTGCGCCGCGATCCGGCCCACCGCCTGGGAGACCTTGCCGAAATCGGGAGTGGCGGTGCCGGTCACGCCGGTGATCGACACGTAGTAGACGAAGCCGGCCGTGTTCGCGAGCACGGCCGGCAGGCGCCGGTCGTCGGTGGTCGGGGTCGCGAGGCGGATGAAGGCGAGGCCCTTCTCGCGGGCCGGCAGGCAGAGTTCCTCGTCCTCCTCCGGCGGCAGATCGACGACGATGAGGCCGTCGATGCCGGCGGCCAGCGCATCCTCCAGGAAGCGGGGCACGCCGTAGGTGTGGATCGGGTTGTAGTAGCCCATCAGCACCACGGGCGTCCGGTCGTCGCCCTCGCGGAAGCGGCGTACCAGGGCCAGCGTGCCGCTCAAGTCCTGGCCCGCCTTCAGCGCCCGCAGGCCCGCCGCCTGGATCGCCGGCCCGTCCGCCATGGGATCGGTGAACGGCAGGCCGAACTCGACGATGTCGGCGCCGGACTTCGGCAGGGCTTCGAGCACCCTGAGCGAGGTCTCCGGATCGGGATCGCCCGCCATGACGTAGGTGACGAGGGCGGCCCGTCCTTCCGCGCGGCAGCGGGCGAAGGCGGCATCGATGCGGGCGGTCATGGTTCTCGCTCCCGGCGGCACGTCCGGCCTTTGCTGCCCGGGACGCGGCGTCCCCGGGACCGGGCCGCCGCGCAGGGCTGGTTTCCCGGCCAAGTGGGGGCGCCTACACCATCCGCTCGCGTCCGTGAAGCGCGAGCGCGCGGCGCTCACGCCTCGGGACGCGGCGCGGCGGCGATGACGCCCTCGACCCAGTCGTGCAGCAGCAGGTGGGCGATGGCCGTCGGCGGCGGCACGGTCAGCCCCTCCGGGTGAGCGCCCGCGATCATCCGCGCCACCTCGGCGCGCGAGAACCAGCGCGCATCCTCCAGCTCGTCGGGATCGGTCCGGACGGTCTCCGTGAGCCCCTCCGCCACGCAACCGATCATCAGCGAGGCCGGGAACGGCCAGGGCTGCGAGGCATGATAGGCGACGGCGCCGACCGCGACGCCGGTCTCCTCGCGGGTCTCGCGGCGCACCGCGTCCTCGACCGTCTCGCCGGGCTCGATGAAGCCGGCGAGGCAGGAATACATCCCCGGCTTGAAGTGCGGGCCGCGCCCGAGCAGGCAGGCATCGCCCCGCCGCACCAGCATGATCGCCACCGGATCGGTGCGCGGGAAGTGGTGCAGCCCGCACCCTCCGCATTCCCGCCGGAAGCCTCCGGCGGCGACGACGGTGGGGCTGCCGCAATTGCCGCAGAAGCGGTGCCGGGCGTGCCAGGCCAGCAGCGACTTGGCGGTGGCGATGAGCCCCTGCTCCTCGCGGGCGACCGCGCCCTCGCCGACGAGCGCGCGCAGGTCGAGGGCGCGGTAGCCGGGCGCCGGAAACAGGGCGGCCGCCTCCTCCGTGACCGCGCCGGCGAAGACCGGCCGCTCCTCGACCCGGCCGAGGAAGATCTCGACGGCGCGCTCGCCCGCCCGCTCCGCTTCGTCCCGTGTCAGGAGGGCCGTCCCGGTCAGGTGCGGATCGGCGCGCAGGATCACCGCCTCGCCCGCCATCAGCACGAGGCGGGCCTCCGGTCCGGCCCCGGCGAGGGAGGGGGCCGGACCGAACTCGGCGGAGTGGCGCACGAGGCGGCTCGCGGCGTAGGCGAGCGCGTCCCGGCCGGTGGTGTCGGGCGAGCCGGTCATGGCGTGCGCCTCAGGCGGCCACGAACAGGGCGGCGGCCCGTTCGAGCAGGGCGGCGCGGGCGTGTGGCGGATAGGGCTTGCGCTCGCCGACCCCCCAGACCGGCCCCGGCCAGGCCGGGTCCGAGCGGAAGCGGGCGACGACGTGGATGTGAAGCTGCGGCACCACGTTGCCGAGGCTCGCCACGTTCACTTTGTCCGGCCGGGCGAGCGCCTGCACGACCCCGACCGCGAGACGGATTTCCTCGAAGGCGAGGCCTGCCTCCTCCGGGGCGAGGTCGGTGAGCTCACTCAAGCCCGGCCGCCGCGGCACCAGGATCAGCCAGGGAAAGCGCGCGTCGTCCATCAGCAGGACGGAGCACAGGGCGAGATCGCCCACCGGGTGGGTGTCGGCGGCGAGCCGCGGATCGAGGGAGAACGTGTCGGTCATGCCGGGGATCTAGCGCACCGGCCCGAAAAGTGGCGGCCGGTTTTCGGCAGAGCCGGTGCGAGGCGGGAGACCGGCACCGGCCGGAACGTTGCGGCCCGCTCGCCGCTTGCGCGGCGGGCGCGACCGCCCGACAATCGGCCCCGTCATTTCAATGTCGGTTAACCATGTTCAGGCACGCAGGGGGCGGCGATCGGAAGTCGGCGGGCGGTGGGTCGCGCCGGGATCGCCGTGGATGACGCGATGACGGGCGAGGCGGAAGGAAGCGGGAACGCGGTCGTCGCCGTCGTGGCGGCGCGGACCCCGGCCCCCCTCGTCCTCGCCCTGCGCGGTCAGTCGTGCAGCGTCGTCGCCGTCTCAGGCCATGTCGTCGCGGATCTCGTCGCCGAGGCGCCGGCGGTGATCGTGGTGGAGGCCGAGCCCGATCGCTTCGACGCCCCGGCCCTGATCCGCGCCCTGCGGGAGCAGGACAGCCTCGCCCGCACGCCAGTCCTCCTGGTGGCGGGAGGCGAGGCGCGGACCCTGCGCCGGATCGGTCGGGAGGCCGGCGCCACCGACGTGCTGTCGAAGCCCTTCGACGCCGGGGAGTTGCAGGACCGGGTGGGTGTGCTGATCGAGCTCGCCGTGGCGCGCCGGGAGAGCGACGACCGGGCGCACGCGATGCGGCGCGACGCGGCGCGGGCGGTGGCCGACGCCGCCTCGCGGGAGCGCGAGATCATCCGCCGGCTCATGCTCGCCGCCGAATTCCGCGACGATCAGGCCGGCGACCACCTGACCCGCGTGGCGGGCTGCGTCATCGCCGTGGCGGAGGGGCTCGGCCTGTCGTCCGAGGAGGCCGACGACGTGGCGCTCGCCTCGACCATGCACGACATCGGCAAGATCGCCGTTCCCGACCACATCCTGATGAAGGGCGGCCCCCTCACGCCCGAGGAATGGGCGGAGATGCGCCAGCACGCGCTGCGCGGCTACCACATGCTGCACGACAGTTCCTCGCGCCTGCTTCAGATCGCCGCCGAGATCGCGTTGACCCACCACGAGCGCTGGGACGGCACCGGCTATCCCCGCGGCCTCAAGGGCGAAGAGATCCCGCGCTCCGGCCGGATCGTCGCGGTGGCCGACGTGTTCGACGCGCTGACTTCCGCCAGAAGCTACAAGCCCGCCTGGTCCCTGGAGCGGGCGCGGGCGCATCTGGAGGCGGAGTCCGGACGGCATTTCGACCCGGCCTGCGTCGCTGCCTTCCTCTCGCGCTGGGACGACATCGTCGCCCTGGTGCAGGAGCGGGCGGCGTAGAGCGAGACGGCTGCCCCCGCCCCGCCGCGGCAGCGCAACACGTCCGCGCAACGCCCCCGCGCAACCGGCGTAGTGGTCGGCGCGTGCCGATGGGGTTACAAGCGGGGCTCAGTTCCGAGCCGGCCGCTTGTCGGTTCGAGTGTGCCGGTGCCAATTCGCCGGTTTGAAGGCGCCATTCCCTTGCCATTTCCGTCTCTGCCCTCCCCCCTCGCCCGGGCGCTCACCGAGCGCAGCTATGCCGAACCGACACCGGTCCAGCAGGCGGTGCTCGATGCCGCCCCGGACCGCGACCTGCTCGTCTCGGCCCAGACCGGGTCGGGCAAGACCGTCGCCTTCGGTCTCGCCATCGCCGGCACGCTGCTCGGGCCGGAGGAAACGCTGCCGCCGCCGGCCGCGCCCCTGGCCCTCGTCATCGCCCCGACCCGCGAGCTGGCGCTCCAGGTGCAGCGGGAGCTGACCTGGCTCTACGCGCAGACCGGCGCCCGCGTCGTCCCCTGCGTCGGCGGCATGGATCCGCGCCGCGAGGCCCGCGCGCTCGAGGCCGGCGTCCACATCGTCGTCGGCACGCCGGGACGCCTGCGCGACCACATGGAGCGCGGCCGGCTCGTCACCGAGGGGCTGCGCGCCGTCGTCCTCGACGAGGC
>NZ_BPRD01000110.1 GCF_022179745.1 Methylorubrum podarium | reverse complement strand
GTGGGATAGATCGGCGGCTTGCCCCGTGGCAGCGGCTGCCAATCCTGCCGACGAGCCGAGCAAAATGCTTGTGACCAGCTTCATTTTGCACTCCCATCAAGATGTCCGGGACGCAAGCATTGAGTCGCTTCAGCAGAAATGTATCTTGCATGCGCTTCGAGAGCTAATCTTCTCCTCCGTTCCAAACCCGAAACGAGAGCATACGATAGAATTGTGCAAATATTCTTATTGCCGCACCCCGTGATGTTCAATATAAACGCCTGCGCCGATTCATACAAATAGAATGGATGCCGGGCGAATGTTATCTCTTACGTGTTGCGCGAAAGCTGCAGTACGCATCGATGACATAGATCAATCATTGCGCATGCAAATGTGGCAGCCCGAGCCGCTGACGAGATCGGCTGAGCATCATGTCCCTCAGAGCGTGTTCTTATAAATCTGTCCATTTTTCATAATCAGGCGAATCCGCTTCGTCTCCGCGATCAGCGCCGTCTCGGTCAGGGGATCGCCGTCCACCAGCAGAAGGTCGGCGAGCGCTCCGCCCTCGACGACCCCGAGCTTGCCGGGATAGGGGCTGCGCGGTCCTGAGAGGGCGAGAAGCTCCGCGTTCCCGGCTGTTGCCATGCTCAGCAGCTCCGCCGGACTGTACCATCGCGTCAGCTTGGCGAGTTGAGCGCCTTGTCGCGCGGCGACTTTCGCCGAGAAGAGGATATCGGTTCCGAACGCCGTCTTGATCTTGTATTGTTTCGCCAATCGGTACGCATCATCCGTCCCCGTCAGAATCTTCACTTGCGCCGCGCGATTGGAGGAGCCCGGTGGAAACGGCGTCGCATCCTCGTCATCGAGAAAGGGTTGGAGACTCCACCAGACGCCTCTCTCGGCCATCAGCTGCGCTGCCTCGTCGTCGGCGAGGTGACCGTGTTCGATGCATCTCACGCCGACCCTGATCGCGGCTTTGATCGCTTTCGGCGTGTAGGCATGGACGGTGACGTAGGTATTCCAATCGTCCGCCGCTTGGACTGCGGCTCTCAACTCGATCTCGGTGTATTGCGTCGAGTCGATCGGATCATGGTCGGAGGTGACGCCTCCTCCGGCCATCACCTTGATCTGGCTCGCACCCAGGAAGAGCTGTTCGCGCGTCCGGCGAAGCACCTCGGCGGTTCCGTCGGCGATGGCGGCGGCCCCGATGCGTTCCGTGAAATGAAGGGGATCGCTGTTCGCCCGCGGCAGGTCGTGGAGCGTGCGGAAGTCTCCGTGGCCGGACGTCTGCGAGATCATCGCACCGGCGGGCCAGATACGCGGTCCGACGATGGTCCCCTCGTCGATGGCCCGCTTGAGGCCGAAGACGGGGCCGCCGACGTCACGCACCGAGGTGAAGCCGCGCATCAGCATGTCACCGGCGGCCTTGCCGGCGCGCAACATCAGGTAGTTCGGGTCCGCCGTCATCGCCTGCTGCAGCGGGACCGTCGAAAAGATCAGGTGGGTGTGGGCATCGATCAAGCCCGGCATCAACACGCATCCGGCCCCATCGACCGTTTGCGCCTCTTCGACCGGGCCGACGCCGCCCTGGTGGACGGCTTCGATGCGGCTTCCCGCGACAAGTACCTGCACGCCCTCGCGGAGGGTGGGGGAAACGCCGTCGAACAGGCGGATGTTCGTGAACAGGACCGGTCGCGGCTGCTCCGTCGGCACCACCCGCGGGGCTTCCTGCGCCTCGGCACCGGAGCCGAGACTCGCCAACGACGCTGCCATCCCCGTCAGGAACCCTCGCCGGGAGAAGGCGGTGGCGACGCGGTCCATGGCGATCCGGGCGTCGGGCCGGTGGCATAGGCAACCGCTGCCGACGAGCGTGTCGGCCACCGCCGTGCAGGTGAACATGCGCTCTCCCCTGTTCGACTTCGAACCGCGTGGCGGAGTTCAGATCGTCGGCGCTTAATCCGGTGCCCCTTCGACCTCAGCTCGGACGCGGCGCCGGGGTCATCGGTGCTCGCCGATGGTCCCGCGCTTCCGGCTCCGGTGCATCGGCCGGAAGGTCTCCCGGATGGTAGTCGGGGAGCCATGCGGCCGGGATGATCGAGAGCAACGCGACCAGAGCCATGATGAGCAGTCCCATCTTCAGCGCGCGCAGGCGCGCTTCGGTGTTGACGCGCACGGCCTCATCGACTTGCGCCGGCGAGGCCGACGTCTTCGCCATCGCTTCGCGAAGTCGATCGTTGCTGACGAAGTTGATGCTATCGAGATTCACCTGCGATTGAATCTCGGGCGGCAGCAGCGGGTTTTCAGCGATGCTTCGAAAGATGCCGGCGCTGAGCAGGCCGACGAGAAGTGCGCCGGCCACTGCCGTCCCGACCGCCGCCGCCAAGTTCTGCGTCGTTCCCCGGAGGGACCCTACGTCACCGGCCAATTCCTTCGGCGACGACGTGACCAGCACGTTGAACAGCAGGGTCACCAGAGCCCCCTGGCCGATGCCGAAGACGACGAGGCCGATCAGCACGGGCAACTCGCTCCAGTCGTTGCGGACGACGTAAGCGAGCCACAGGAGCGCAACGGTGCAGAGGATGAAGCCGAAGCGGCCGATCTGCCGGGGGTTCAGTTTCGAGTAGAACCGGACGATCAGCATCGCCGCGAAGAAGACGGACAGGTTGAACGGCATCATCGCGACGGCCGTGGCGAGCGGCGAGCGGCCCTGGACGATCTGGATGTAGAGGGGCACCGAAAAGTTGAGCATCGCCTCGAGCGCCACCACGGCGAACAGCGCGTAGACGGCCGCGCGCTCTTTGCGGGAATCGATCACGGCCAGCGCGAGCAACGGCGTCTTTCGCTCCCGCTCGCGCCTGCGGGTCCAAGACAGGAAGGCCTGCCCGAGGATGATTCCCAGAACGATCAGGACCGGTGCCGGCGAGAACCCGAAGAGATTGAACGGAGCGGCCGGTTGGGCCACGCCGAGGCCCCAGCTGTTGAGATTGTTGAAGCCGAAGACGATCAGGATGATGGCCGAGGCCGCGAGGGCGACTCCGACCAGATCGATTCTGACGTCGGGGCGCCCGGCATCCGGCCGAAGCCTGAAGCTCAGCAGGAAGACCAGCGCCGAGAGGGCGATCAGGAAACCGAAGGCGGGGCGCCAGCCGATATAGGTTCCCAGCACGCCGCCGATGATGAACGCGGCGACACCGGCTCCGGCCCGGGCTGATCCGAGCGCACCCAGGGCGGTGGCCTGCTGTGTGCCGCGGTAGTTCTCCGCGATCAGGGCGACGAGCGACGGCACCAGCGCCGCCCCGGCCGCGCCGCAGGCCGCCTGCGCCGCAAGCATCATCGTCGCGTTGAGGCTGAAGGTCATCACGACCTGCGCCAGCCCAAAGACGGCGATGACGATCCGGAAGACCTGCAGCGCGCCGAAGCGTTGGTTGAGCTTGGCCCCGAGCATGACGAAGCCGGCGACCGCCATCGAGTACATGACGATCCCCGTGGCCACGGTCGTCGGCGGCACGCGGAAGCTTTCGACCATGCCGCTCAAGGCGACGGGCAAAGAGGCGACGTTGAACGACATCAAGGACTGGCCGAGCGCGATGGCGATCATCGGCACCCACGACGCCTGCGCCTCGAAACGCATCGCGGCCTGCGGAGAAGATCCAACCGACATGTCTTTGCTCCGAGCGACGAAGGGGCCATGACTCCTTTGACGCGGCGCCTCCTCACACCACAGGGGTCGAGACGAAAAGGTCCATGCCCAGGCTCTGCGACAGGAACTTCGCCGCCAGCTGCCCGCGGACACTGTTGCCGGCGACATCCAGGGGAGGCGCGAACGTACCGAAGCCGCCCTTGCCCGGAGAGACGGCGACGATGCCGCCGCCGATGCCGCTCTTTCCCGGCAGGCCGATATCGTAGAGCCAGTCGCCCGAGGTCTCGTAGAGCCCGGCAATGGCCATGACGGCCAGGGCGTAATGGCAAACGGAGGGGGCCACGACCCGCTCCCCGGTCAGCGGATTGACGCCACCGTCGGCCAGGGTCGCGCCCATCACGGCGAGATCCCTGGCGCTCACGTTCAGCGAGCATTGCCGCGTATAGAGATCGGTGGCCATCTTCGGATCGCAGTAGATCCGGCCGAAGCTCTGCAGCAGCCTGGCGATGCTCCGGTTGCGGAAGTTCGTCTCCGAGGCCGAAGCGTAAACCTCATCGTTCAGGGACAAGGTCCGACCGGCGAAGCGCGAGAGGCCGGTATGTATGAACGCCCACTTCTCCTCGGAGGTGCCCCCCGGGGCCAAGCTGGTCGCGGCGATCGCGCCCGCATTGACCATCGGGTTCGTCCGCCCGCCGTCTCCCCGCTCGATGGAGGCCAGCGAGTTGAAGGCGAGGCCGGTGGCGTTGGCACCGATCTTGTTCCTCAACACCTCCGGTCCGTACACTTCACAGATCAGTGCGAAGATGAACGGCTTCGAGACGCTCATGATCGAGAATTCACGGTCGGTGTCCCCGGCCGCGAAAACTCTTCCGCTGGTTCCCACGAGGCAGATGCCGAAGAGTTCGCTCGGCACCCTGGCGAGGGCCGGGTACACCTGTGAGTTCTGTCCATCGGTGTTCGTCCTGAAACGCGCATGGGCCTCGTTGACGAGGTCTTGGACTTGACCTGCATCGGGCAGGTGACCGGTCGAGATGTAAGGGTGCTCGATGTAATCCGCAGTCAGAGTCGGAGCATGCATCGGACGATGACTCCTTAGCATCGATCCCGCCGCGATCCGGCGGAAGTCATCTTTGGCTCCATCCCGAACAGCGATCAGTACCGCTGCTTCCGTTCCTGCCTCATGCGTTCGTGCTTGATGCGCCGCTTCTTCTCGAGGGCCCTGGGGCGGCCGATCGTCATCCTGGCGCTCGAGAGGGCCTGACCGGCCGCTCCCACAAGCGCGGACGGACCGATCGGAGCCGCAGAGCAGGGAATCGTCGAGAGAGGCAGGCCGGTGAGGGCAATGCCCGCGACGAGCAACATCCAGAGCTTGCACATCGAAGGAAACTCCCTGTCGTTCGAGGCAACGTACGCTCGTGCGATGCCTTCCGGGGCAGCATCGCGACGACGTGGACGAGAAGGCGCAGCCCCGGTTTCACGCTGCAGCCGCGTGGCGCCTTCCGGTTGTCGTGCAGGTTAGGTGGGCGCGGCAGCCTCTGCTATCGGGTGAAACCCGAGGTTGGCTGAGGAAAAACCCGAGACGCCACGTTGCGTCCGCTGCCGGATGAGGTCGGGCAAGCGGGGCTTGCGCTGCGGACATCAGAAGCGCGGCAGCGACCGGATGACCTGGCGCGCACCGTAGTGACCGTGGATGGTCAGGTCGTTGCCGACCTGCTTGAGGAGGGCGACAGGTATGGCGGTCCGCCCACCTCCGAGGCGCCGCCGCAACCTGATGATGGCGACGGGCGTCATTCGGTCCTCCGCTACCCGGACGTCCCAGACACGTCCCACCCGTCTGCCGCCGTCGTCGTGGACGGGACGGCCTCGAAGCGCCGCATGCAGGGAGGAGGCAGTCATCTGGGCTGCCCAATCCGCTCTGTCCATCCGATGGGATCGGACTTCCCGGGCATGGACCGAACCGGCGAGAAGCAAGACTGCTGCGAAGGACTCCCACGCACGGGCTGCAGTCCGCATCTCTCGTCTCCTGATCGAGCGCTCCGAAGACGGCCGCAGTTAACGCATTTTGGGCCAAGACGTCCTGGGTCGTGACCTCGTGCGAGACCGGCGGACGACGGCCACGGTTCGCTCTTCCCGCTAGCGGCGCCAGTGGCGCCGGCGCCAATGCGGATGCCTCCAATGTGGCGGACCCTTCCAGCGGCGGTGCCTCCAACCGGGCGACCAGTGTCGGCGAACCTCCAGGATCCCGGACCCGTCCATCGGTGGGACCACGATCGTCGACGGACCAACCGGAGCGGCCTGCCCGCTCGGTGTGAGGA
Source organism: Methylorubrum podarium (assembly GCF_022179745.1). Lineage (GTDB taxonomy): Bacteria > Pseudomonadota > Alphaproteobacteria > Rhizobiales > Beijerinckiaceae > Methylobacterium > Methylobacterium podarium. The sequence continues at coordinate 1,370 of NZ_BPRD01000110.1, read as the reverse complement.
ATATGGCTCCTCCGAGGATCGCCACCGCAAGAAGGGCATGGCGGCTGCTCATCCGGGACAGGTGCAAAGGCATGATCGAACTCCGATGGGGAAGACCGGTATTCTCCGGATGCCAGCAAGCGCTGCCTTGAACGTTGATCTGAGCCCGCAGCACCGGAATGAAGGAAGGGCGCCTCCGCCGACGCCAATGAGACGGCATCCGGCCCTCTCGACGACCGACGGAAGGTTAGACCGCGCCGCTCGCGGCCGATACCGGGCGAAATCCGAGATCGAGGAGGGGAAACTCCCGGTGCGCCACCGGATCATCCCTGAGAGGAAGCCGCATCCGTGAGTTCCCGCTGCGGCAGGCTACGCGTCGGCGCCCGATACCCAGGCATACCTCAACCAAGCAACGCCGTGGCTGATCAGGTCGAAACCGAGGATGAGGCCCAGGACCCAGACCCCGGTCTTCGGCAATCCCATCAGAATAAAAAATCCTGCCAAAACCCCGACCAAGCCCGCCAGGAACATGATCAGACCCACTTCGTTCCAGTGGCTGATGCTGAACAGGATGCGGAAAATCCCGGACAGGAGAAACAACAAGCCGATCACGTAGGTGAGGATCACCGCGCCGGACGCGGGCTGGCTCACGAGGACAATGCCTAAGCCGATATAGATCAGGCCCAGACCGGCCTGCCAGACATATCCGCCCCAGCCCTTCGTCCACACGACGTGGCCGATTTCGAACGCACCCACACCGATGGCGATGAGACCGATGAAGATCGTACTGACGGTCGTCGCAAGGGCAACGTCACCCAGGACGAGCAGTCCGGCCAGGAGCAGCACGCCCCCGATCAGCACGCGGGTCCAGATGGGCGGTGTGGACGAGCCGAGGCTCGATGACCGAGATCCGGCGGTGAAGGTGCTCATGCTTCACTCCAAAGTCACGTTCCCGGAGTCTCAGCGAGATCGAGCGATCCGGCCGACGCCGCGGTGACGCGCGCCGCTCATGGCAGGGTATGGGCGCGCGTCGGGTCAGACCATCGGGTGAAACCTGAGGGGTACGAAGGAAATTCCCGCGGTCGGAACAGTGCGTCTCGGGGGCGATGACCCCTGGAACCGGCGGACGCGGCAGTGCTCCCGATCCCAAGCGTTGCTGCGCAGAGCGGCCGAGCGCGTCGTCGAGCAAGGCTGCATTCGGCCATCGCGCGCTTCCTCGACACCGTCACCCCCGATGAGGCCGCAAGCGTTTTCGCCGCCGCAGGATAGGGTCGTGATGAACCGAAAAAGGCTTCAATCGGCGTCGCGCTTGGCCTGTGCCGCTTTGACGGATTGCGAGACGCGGCCGATCTGACTCGGCTCCAACTCCGTAAACCGCTTCTCGTTGGCGA
>NZ_BPRD01000109.1 GCF_022179745.1 Methylorubrum podarium | reverse complement strand
GTTCACGTCGATCTCGAAGCGATCACCGGCCGGAACACAGCCGACCCTGCGGTGCCGCCTTCCGTCCTCGACGGAGCTTCACGCCTTGCGTTTCTAGGCCGGCACATCCGGCCACGGCCCGAGCGGCGCGATCGTGTAAGGCAGATCCACCAGCGCGCGGTATGGCTGATGCTCCGCGTCCCACTTCCTGTTATTCCGCGTGAGCTGTTCCGCCAGCACCAGCCGGCCGTTCCTGTAGAGCAGGGCCGGGATCGCCGCATCGTACAGCAGGAGGTAGGCGTCCGCGTCGGGATAGGCCTTGAGCAGGGCGATGACCCCGCGGACTGTCTCTGTGTTATACTGGCGGCTCAGCGTGGGATCACGCAGACTGAACCAGACCGAGCGGGTGGCCAGCACGCCGTTGTCCGGTCGCAGTCTATGGCCCGCGCCGAGCGCCGGATCATCCTTCTCGATGATGGTGACCAGCGTCGCCCTGCTCGCAGCCTGGCTGATGTGCTCGAAATCCGGCAGCGCTTCCAGTCCGATCCCGGCCCGTACGAGTGCATCGCGCAGATCATGGCGAGAGGCCGACGTGTCGAGATGAAATCCTTGTTCGATGCCCATCGAGAAGCCTTGTCACGGGAAAGCGCGGCCGAGCCCCGCCGCGGTGAGGGTGAGCACTTCCTTCAGGCCCGGCACCGGATCGGCGCGCAAGGCCGCGCGGACCGCGGCGTCCGTCTGGGTCGTATTGCGCAGATCGACCACCACGCGGTCTGTCTGTTTCTTTTCGACGACCTTGACGTAGATGCCGCCACGGACGGCCTCGGCTTTGTCGACCACCGGCGTGTAGGTGTCGAAGACGCGGCCGTTGAGGAGCAGGTCCGGGTTCCTGGTCGGATTGAGGCCGAGGTCCTCCATCTGCTTCGGAGCCAGTGCCGGTGCCGGACCGACGGTTGGGTTCTGGACGACCGCGTAGCCCTGCGCCGCCAAACGGTCGGCGACTTGGTTCTCCGAGTCGACCTGTTGCTGATCATCAAGCTCCGCACCCTCCACATTGCTCGAACGCAAGCCAGACGGCGTGCCGTTGATTGCTCCCATCGGTCGCGTCAGACCCGGATCGGACCGGCTCTCCAGTGCGGTGGGTCCGGCAAGGCCCGGATCGGCCGCCCCGAACCCCGGCAGCGGCGGCAGCGCCTCCGGAGGCGTCAGGCCCGGCACCGGCGGGGCCGACGGCGCGGCGGTGAGGCCCGGCAGCGGGCCGGCGACGCCCGGCGCCTCCGGGGTGACCCCTTCGAGGCCCGGCAGCACCGGCGCCGGCGCCATCCCGGGCGGCCCGGCGGAGGGTGGCGGATCGGCCGCCAGCAGGGCGTTCACGTCGATCTCGAA
>NZ_BPRD01000108.1 GCF_022179745.1 Methylorubrum podarium | reverse complement strand
CGATGCCGAGATCGAGCGGCACCCCGCCCCAGGTCCGGACCAGCGCCTTCAGGGCCGGACGGTTGGCATCGAGGATCTGGGGCCCCTGCCCTTCCGCGAAGGCGCGCGACAGCTCGCTTCCCGTCGAGAGGACGGCGACGCGCGGCCGGCGATGGACGCGGATCTCCGCGTGGCCCGCGGCGGCGGCGAGGCCGATGTCGCGGGCGCTCAGGCGCGTCCCGGGCCGGGTGACCGGCGCGCCCGTGCTGAAATTGCTGCCGGCCGCTCGGATGTGCCGGTGCGGTTCGGCGCCCGGCAGGATGCGCAGGCGCTCGCCGACGGTCTCGGTCAACTCCTGAACGACGACCGTATCGGCTCCGGGGGGAACCGGTGCGCCGGTGAAGATCCGCCGGCAGGTCCCGGGTGCGAGCGGCGGACCGATCGGATCGCCCGCCCTTGTCACGCCCGAACGGGCCAGGAGGGCGTCGGCATCGGCCCAGCGCAGGGCGTAGCCGTCCATCGCCGCGACCGCGAAGGGGGGAGCGTCGAGGCGCGCCGGCAGGGCCTCGGCGCAGACGCGGCCGGCGGCATCGTCGAGCGGCACGCGCTCGCATCCGACCGCGTGCAGGCACCGCTCCATCCGCGCGAGGGCCTCGGCGATCTCCGGCATGTCGATGGTCGCGTTCGCGGCGGTGGTCGGCGTCTGCACGTGGGCTCCTCGGCACATCCCAACCGTCGCAATAGCCGATCGGCCCTGGTCGAAGCTATGTTTCTCCGTATATAGCGCCTTCAAGGCTGGGTGCCTTCATCGCCGAGAGACGCGCAGTTGGCTGGCGAGCCTGCCCGCGGCCGCGTGATCCCCTCCCCTCATTCGAAACAGGAACTGTCGCGTATGGCCATGCTCACCCGCACCCGATTCCTGGCCGGTCTCGTCGCCCTCGCCCTGGCGGGGCCGCTGCCCGCGCCGGCCGCGGAAGCGCCGACCGTCTTCGCCGCCGCGAGCCTGAAGAACGCCCTCGACGAGATCGCCGGAACTTACGCCAAGGAGGGCAAGCCGGCCCCGCGGATCTCGTACGCGGCCTCGAACACGCTGGCCAAGCAGATCGAGCAGGGCGCGCCCGCCGACCTGTTCTTCTCGGCCGACCTCGACTGGATGGACTACCTCGCCAAGAAGGATCTCATCCGGCCCGACACCCGCGTGAGCCTGTTGGCGAACAGCATCGTCCTGATCGCCCCGAAGGACTCGAAGGCCGAGGTGACGATGGGGCCGGGCCTCGATCTCGCCTCTGCCCTCGGCTCCGGCAGGCTCGCCATGGGCAACGTCGAGGCGGTGCCGGCGGGCAAGTACGGCAAGGCGGCGCTGGAGAAGCTCGGCGGCTGGGCCGGTGTGAAGGACACGATCGCCCAGGCGGAGAGCGTGCGGGCCGCCCTGCTCCTCGTCTCGCGGGGCGAGGCGCCGCTCGGCATCGTCTACGCCACCGACGCGGCGGCGGACGCCAACGTGAGGATCGTCGCCACCTTCCCCGCCGACAGCCACCCGGCGATCGTCTACCCGGTCGCGATCACCAAGGATTCGCGCAACCCGGACGCCGCCGCCCTCCTCACCTATCTGCGCGGACCCGCGGCCAAGGCCGCCTTCGAGAAGCAGGGCTTCACCGTGCTGAGCCGCCCGGCGACCGCCGCGCAGTGACCGGCTCCCGTTGCCCGTTCGGGCAACGGAAATCCGCTTCTTCGAACCTCGGCGCCGGAGCCGGGTTCGGTCAGCTGGCGCGCGGCCGGACTCCGGCGCGGAGGGTGATGCGGGTCAGCTCGGACGCGGGACCCAACCGGAGGGCGAAGCCCGGCCACAGCGCGGTGCCGTTGTTGACGTAGAGCGTCATGCTCCCGACCGCGTACGCGCCCGAGACGAAGCCGCCATTCGCCCGTGCGACGAGCCTGTCGAGACCCGCGATCATCCCGCCATGCGTGTGGCCGGACAGTTGCAGGGCGACGCCCTTCGCGGCCGCCCTGGCCGCATCCCTCGGCTGATGGTCGAGGAGGACGATCGGGGCGCCTGCCGGAGCGCCGGCCAACGCCGCATCGAGGTCGTGGGCCGGCTGGCCCGAATGCGAGGCCGAGAGATCGGTCACGCCGGCCAGGACGACGGCATCCTCACCGCGCCTCAGGACCGTGTGCCGGTTCGCAAGCACGGCCATGCCCAGGTCGGAATAGTGGCGCATCCACGCCCGGTACTCGAAGAAATACTCGTGGTTGCCGGGGATCAGCCAGACCCCGTCGGGGGCCCGGAGATCACGCAGCGGTTCGACGTCGGCGCGTCGGGCAGCGAGTGACCCGTCGATCAGGTCGCCGGTGACCACGATGAGATCGACGCCGAGCGCGTTGGAGCGCGCCACGACCTCGCGCGCCCAACGCGCCGGGAAGAGGCGGCTGAGGTGCAAGTCCGTCAGCTGAAGCAGGGTATAGCCGTCGAAGCCGGCCGGAAGGTTGTCGATCTCGACGGTGACGTCCTTGAGCGGGGGCACCCGCACGGCCTGCTGCACCGCGACCGCCGACAGAAGCATGGCCAGAGCGGCCTCGGCGTAGCGCCACGCCACCGGCTGCGACCAGCTGCCCCCAGGCACGAGCTTGCTGACCAGCGCCGCGACATCGACTGCCAGCTGCAGCGCCGCCAACAGAAAGATGGCGCCGAAGGCCCAGTTGAACAGGATGACCAGGGCGCGTGGAAATTCGGGTGAGAAGACCGAGCCCGAGGAGAGGCGGCTCCACAGGTGGTACTGGGACGCGATGAGCAGGAGAACGGCGACGCAGGCCTTCAGCAGGAACGGCCACGGCAGAGGCCACAGCACCCTGGCGATGACGTAGAGGCAGGGCAGACCGAAGATCAGGTGGAACATGGACCGTCCGAGCGGGGCAAGGGTCGGCGCAACCGCTACGAGCGCGGACGATCGCGGCGTGATGGATGCCGCCCCGACCCGGTGACGGGGTAGGCTGTGGGCGCCACGGCGAGGAGCGGTCGCCAGGTCTCGCTCCAGGACGCCAAGGGTGAGGGGTCGCCTCGGAACGTCAGGTCGAGGAAGGCCAGCGCGCCTTCCGCCGTCGCCTGCTTCACCTGCGGGTTGAGCGTCACCCCGCCCGTCAGAGGCCGGTCGGTGAAGATGCTGTGCGATCCGCCCTGGAAGACCGCCAGCGCCTTCCTCGACGTCCCGACAGCCTCGTAGACGTCGAGGCGGTCCTGCACCGGCGATCGTCGACCGGGCAACGCGATCACGTCCGCGGTCGCGGTCACGTGGAAGGTCGGCATGGTGACGGCTGTGAGAACGGCGTGCAGGTCGCGCTCGCCGTAGAATGGCGGCGCCGAGATGACGATCCCGGCCTTGAAGCGCATGTCCCTGCGGTCGATCGTCTTGCCCTCGCGAACGACGCGCGCCCCGCCGACGATCAGGGTCGTGTTCGCGCCGTAGGAATGGCCAGCGGCGACGATGCGCGCCGGATCGATGAACGCGGCGAAGGCGCTGTCCCTGCCGAGGATGCGGTCGAGCGCGAAGCTCATGTCGGCGGCCCGGGCGATGGCCTCGCGTTCGTCCGCCGCCAGGTTCACGCGGTCGAGAACCTCGAACGGATTGCCGGCCCAGACGGTGCCGTCGCTCCCGACGTGCTGCACGTGAAGGCTCGCGTAACCGTTGGCCGCCCAGTGGCGCCCGAGATAGCTGTAGCCCGTCCGCGACTGACCGAGGCCGTGCGAAAAGACGATCAAGGGAACGGGCCCCGCCGGTGCCCCCGGGGACGGCCAGTACAACCGCGCCGGCACGCGACGGTCGCGACCGGCATCAACCCAGTCCAGATCGGCGATGCGGACGTCCTCGGAAGCCGCCCCGGCCGGACGGATCGCAGGCGTGACCGCGGCGGCCGCGACGCCGCCGACGAGCATGGCCCCGAAGCGACGCCGGCTGACGCCGGGTCGCGGGAATACGTCGTCCCTCACGGGGGCCTGCCTTTTCAAGACGGTGTTCGCATCGATTCACATTGCCGGGTAGGGCATTTGCCGACAGGGACGCGGTGAGGAGGCGCACACCGCGTACGGCCCTGTCCGCGGCAAATCCACCGAGAGCAATGGCCCGCGAAAGAGCGGCTCTTCCGCCGGCACCGGTCGAAGGCCCCGAAGGAGCGCATTCCGGACGTCCACCACGTCGCCGTCGAAATGTCAGAGCCCGGTCGTCCCGCGCCTTGGCAACTCCGTTCAGGAAGCGGGTTGGAGCTATCTGCGCGTCTGATCGACCGACTCCGTCACCCGTCGCGGGTTTTTCGGAGGGATCGTCCCCTCGGCGGGGCACCGGGATGGAGCCCCGGCTTCCCTTCAACCGGAACTCTGCCCCGGACCCGCGGAAGGACCCGTCCTTTCGGAACCTGGATTTTCCGCCGCGCCGAGATGGGCGACCAAGTGCTCGACGAGCTGGCGCGCGTGCGGTGGGAGCGCCGCGAAGCTGCGGGCGCAGAGCCGCAGGCGGCGCAGGGCCCAGGGCTCGTCGATCGGGATCGCGTGGATCGCCAGCGTCTCGGCCGCGCGCCGGGCCGTCGCCTCGGGCACGATCGCCACGCCGACGCCCCGCTCGACCATGCGGCAGACCGCGTCGAGGCCGTTGAGCCGCACCCGGAGCTTGAACGGCCGGCCGGCGCGGGCGGCGTGGGTGGCGAGATGCGCCTGGAGCGCCCGGCCGTGGCTCAGGCCGACCAGGGGCTCCTCCAGCACCTCCCGGAACGCGACGCCGCTCCGCCGCGCCAGGGCGTGGCCCGCCGGCACCACGAGGACGATCCGGTCGAGGTGGAGCGGCCGAGTTTCGAGCGCGCCGAGATCGGTCGTGTCGGCGACGATGCCGATATCGGCGAGCCCCCCGGCCAGGGCGTCGACGGTCTCGCGGCTGGTGCGCTCCTCCAGATCGACGTCGATGCTCGGATGGGCGGCAAGGAAGCCCGACAGCGCGTCGGGGAGGAAGGCGGCGGCGGCCGCGGTGATCGACAGGAGCCTCACATGGCCGCGCAGGCCGTGGGCGTACTGGCCGAGTTCGCCGCGCATCTGTTCGAGCTGGCCGAGCACGAGCCGGGCGTGATGCGCCACCGCGAGACCGGCCGGCGTCGGCCGCACCCCGCGGGCATGGCGCTCCAGCAGCGGCACGCCGCCATCCGCCTCCATGCCGCGGATGCGCTCGCTCGCCGAGGCGAGCGCCAGCCCGGCCCGCTCGGCGCCGCGGGTGATGCTCTCCGCCTCGACGACGTGGAGGAACAGGCGCAGGTCGGTCAGGTCGAAGCGCATGGCCTCATCGTCGGCGAGGCGCCAGCGCTGAGCAAGGGCTTCGGCCAAGGGTTCGGCTCAGCCGAAGGCTGGTGCGGGCCACTTCCGCATTGTCGCGCCGCTCCGGGATGCGACACTCGGGCGATGGCACGCGACGCACAGACCACGATCCGCTCGGGCGGCGCCCGACTCGAAACGGCGGCCCTCCTCCTCGCGGCCTTCACCGCGCTGGTCGCGATCGCCCGATACGATGCCGGCCAGCGCGCCTGCACCGAGGCGCCGCCGGCGGCGATCGCCCGGCCGGCGCCCGCCGTCGCGCGTCCGCCCGCGCCGCCGTCCGAGGCGGAGGCCGCCCGGCAGGCGATCCTGCGCGACATGCTGCTCCACGACTGAACGTCGCCCTCGCCAGCGCCCCCTCCCCCGGTCAGAACACGCGCATGCTCCTCTCCATGGATCCCCTCCCCCTCGCCGTGGCGGCGTCGGCCTTCCTCCTCGCCGGCTTCGTCAAGGGCATGGTCGGCCTCGGCCTGCCGCCCGTCGCCATGGGCCTCCTGAGCCTCGTCATGGCACCGGTCCAGGCGGCGGCCCTGCTCGTCGTGCCCGCCTTCGTCACCAATGTCTGGCAGCTCGCCGCGGGGCCGCGCTTCGGCACGCTGGTGCGCCGGCTCTGGCCGATGCTGGCGGCGAGCGTCGTCGGCACCCTGGTCGCGGCGGGGATCCTTCACGGCAATTACGGCGCCGAGGCCACGGTCTTCCTCGGCCTCGCCCTCATCGCCTACGCCGTGGTGGGGCTCGCCGCCCTGCGGCTCCACGTTCCGCCCGCGGCCGAGCGCTGGCTCGGGCCGCTCGTCGGCGCCGCGACCGGGCTGGTGACGGCGGCGACCGCCGTCTCCTCGTTCCCCTCCGCGCCCTATCTCGGGGCGCTGGGCCTGACCAAGGACGACCTGATCCAGGCGTTGGGCCTCTCCTTCACCGTCTCCACGATGGCGCTGGCCGTCGCCCTGGCGGGCGGCGGCGCCCTCTCGCTCAGCGTCGCCGGCACCTCCCTCATCGCCCTCGTGCCGGCCCTGCTCGGCATGATGCTCGGCGGCTGGGTGCGGGGCCGGGTCAGCGAGCGCGTGTTTCGCCGCTGCTTCTTCGTCGGCCTCCTCGGCCTCGGGCTGCACCTCGCCCTGCGGCCGCTGTTCTGAGCGGCCCGGCCTACGGCTCGACCTTCCTGAGCACGAGGGGCGCGCCGATCTCGGGATCGCGCCGCCAGCGCCCGTCCCCGACCGCCACGAGGTTCACCGCGTGGCCCCGGCGCGCCTTCAGCGTCAGGTGGCCGTTGGCGAAGCGCCAGGTCACGGGATCGAACACCGTGATCCCGCTGTCGCGGCAATCCGGCAGCACCCGGAGAGGCGCCGTGTCCTTCCCGGCCTCGATGGGCGCCGAGAATTCGAGGCGGCAGACATCCTTCTGCTCGGCGCGGTCGAGGGCGTAGAGCCCGAGAGCGGGGCCGTCCGCCGGCTTCTCCGGCGGGACGGACGCCGGAGCGGCGCCGTCCGCCGCGACCGCCGTCGGGGTCGAAACCGCGGTGCCGGGGGCGGCGGGCGGCTGCATCGCCGCGATCTGCAGCGGCACGAGGTTGTAGTGCTCGCCGTTCTCGGCCGTAGCGCCGAGGCTCATTCCGTCCGGATTCTTGGCGAAGGCCAGGATCGGCCGCAGGTTCCGATCCACGAGGCGCAGGCCCTCGCCCGTGAACAGCCAGCCGCCGATGCCGGCCATCAGCGGCAGCGCCCGGCGGCAGCCGGCGGGAAACCGCGCCACACGTCCGCTCGGGCTCGTATCCATGGCGAGCGTCAAGACGCAGCGCCGCCGGCCGCCGTCCAGGGAGAGATCCCAGGTGCCCGCCGCCCCCGCCAGGGTGGTGGGCAAGGTGATGGTCGAGGGGCCGGGCGAGCTGCCGGGGAGGGTCGCGGACCCGGCCGACGCGCCGTCCTCCGCGGGCGAGGTCGCCGGTGGCACCGGCGTGGGCGCCGGCTCCGGGGCGGACGGGGTCTCCTGGGCCGAGGCCGTGTTCATCGCCGGCGCGGCCAGGACCGCGGCCAGAATCCCGGCCAGAATCCCGGCTCTTGCCGTGCGCCTCATCGTCGGGTTCCTCATCGCCGGCCGGTCCAGGGCGTCTCCGGCACCGGCGTCACCGGCCCCTTGCCGTCGAACCAGGAGAACAGGTTGTCGGTGAGCAGCCGGCCCATCGCCGCGCGGGTGTAGTGGGAGCCCGAGCCGACATGCGGCAGCAGCACGGTCTGGTCGAGGTCGATCAGCGCCTGCGGCACGTGCGGCTCGTTGGCGAACACGTCGAGTCCCGCCCCGTGGATCGCTCCCGACCGGAGCGCATCGACCAGCGCCGCCTCGTCGATGACGCTGCCGCGGGCGATGTTGACGACGATGCCCTCGCGCCCGAGCGCCGCCAGCACCGCGGCGTCGACGATCCCGTTCGTGCCCGGTCCGCCGGGGGCGGCCACGATCAGCGTGTCGACCGCCCGCGCCAGCCCGAGCAGGCTGTCGTGGTAGGCGTACGGCACGTCGGCCTGGGGCGTCCGGCCGTGATAGGCGATGGTGACGTCGAAGCCTTCGAGGCGCCGGGCGATCGCCCGGCCGATCCGCCCGAGCCCGAGGATGCCGACCCGGCGCTCCCGGAGGCTCGTGGTGAGCGGGAAGCTGCCCTCGTGCCAGCGCCCGGCGCGCAGGTAGCGGTCTGCCTGCGGGATGCGGCGGAGGGTGGCGAGCAGCAGGCCGATCGCGAGGTCGGCCACCTCGTCGGAGAGCACGTCCGGCGTGTGGGTGACGACGATGCCGCGGCGATGCGCCTCGGCCGCGTCGATGGTGTCGTAGCCGACGCCGAAGCTCGCCACAATCTCCAGCCGCGGCAGCCGGTCGAACAGGGCGGCATCGATCGGGGACATCGCGCCCACCGCGAGCCCCCGGATGCGCGGCCCGACCGCGTCGAGGAACGCCGCGCGGTCGGGCGCCTCCTCCAGCCGGTGCAGGCGGAACCGTTCGGCGAGCCGCCCGCCCACGTCGGGCCGGGTCTGCCGGATCAGCAGGATGTCGGGCGTCTCGGCTGGCGGCACCGGCTCACGGCCTCCCGAAGAGCGATGGGGAAGGTCTGCAAATGACCGGTCCGGAGTAATGCGGCCGCCCGCGCCGGTCCAGCCGTGCCCGGCCCGCGACGCGAGCCGGCGGCGAAACTGTCATCTGCATCGCATGTGCGCCGCCGCCCTTCCGAAATGGCCCGAGGCGCATTACACAAGAGCTCTTCCGGATATTCCCCCCGATCCGGCCGCACGGTCTCCGCGGCCCGGCGGGGGCATTGTCCGCGATGGAGCCTTCAACCCGTCAGAACAGCCGTATCATGACCGCGCCGCGCACCCTCTACGACAAGATCTGGGACGACCACGTCGTCGATGTTGGGCCGGATGGCTCCGCCCTCCTCTACATCGACCGCCACCTCGTGCACGAGGTGACGAGCCCCCAGGCGTTCGAGGGGCTTCGCGTGGCCGGCCGCCGGGTGCGCGCGCCGCACAAGACGCTGGCCGTGGTCGATCACAACGTCCAGACCTCGGACCGCTCCAAGGGCATCGAGGATCCCGAGAGCCGCACCCAGCTCGAGGCGCTCGCCGAGAACGTGCGCGACTTCGGCATCGAGTTCTACGACGCCCTCGACCGGCGCCAGGGCATCGTCCACATCATCGGGCCGGAGCAGGGCTTCACCCTGCCGGGCCAGACGATCGTGTGCGGCGATTCCCACACCTCGACCCACGGCGCCTTCGGCGCGCTGGCCCACGGCATCGGCACCTCCGAGGTCGAGCACGTGCTCGCCACGCAGACGCTGATCCAGCGCAAGGCCAAGAACATGCGGGTGACGGTCGACGGCACCCTGCCGCCGGGCGTCAGCGCCAAGGACATCGTGCTGGCGATCATCGGCGAGATCGGCACCGCCGGCGGCACCGGCCACGTCATCGAGTACGCCGGCGAGGCGATCCGCTCCCTCTCGATGGAGGGCCGGATGACGATCTGCAACATGTCGATCGAGGGCGGCGCGCGCGCCGGCATGGTCGCCCCCGACGCGACCACCTACGCCTACGTCAAGGACCGCCCGAAGGCGCCGAAGGGCGCGGCGTTCGACGCCGCCCGCCGCTACTGGGAGAGCCTCGTCACCGACGAGGGCGCGCATTTCGACCGCGAGATCCGTCTCAACGCGGCGAACCTCCCCCCGCTGGTCTCCTGGGGCACTTCGCCCGAGGACATCGTCTCGATCCTCGGCACGGTGCCCGATCCGGCGCAGATCGCCGACGAGAACAAGCGCCAGTCCAAGGAGAAGGCGCTGGCCTATATGGGCCTGACGCCGGGCATGCGGATGACCGACATCACCCTCGACCGGGTGTTCATCGGCTCCTGCACCAACGGGCGGATCGAGGATCTGCGCATCGTCGCCAGGATGGTCGAGGGCCGCAAGGTCCATGACGGCGTCTCGGCGATGGTGGTGCCGGGCTCCGGCCTCGTGAAGGCGCAGGCCGAGGCCGAGGGGATCGACCGCATCCTCAAGGAGGCCGGCTTCGACTGGCGCGAGCCCGGCTGCTCGATGTGCCTCGGCATGAACCCGGACAAGCTGCGGCCCGGCGAGCGCTGCGCCTCGACCTCGAACCGCAACTTCGAGGGCCGCCAGGGGCCGCGCGGCCGCACCCACCTCGTCTCCCCGGCGATGGCGGCGGCGGCGGCGGTGGCCGGCCGCTTCGTCGACATCCGCGAGTGGCGCGGCTGAGGCGGCGCGCCGCGGGCGTGTTGCTCGGGCGCTGCGCCGGACCCCGCTCCGGCATTTTTGGCAGGCGGCGGCGAAACAGCGATTGACGCCTTCGCCGCCGCCCCCTAAACGAACCCCATCGCCGACCGGAAACGGCCCGGCGCCCAGGTGGCGGAATTGGTAGACGCGCTGGTTTCAGGTACCAGTCTTGCAAGAGGTGAAGGTTCGAGTCCTTTCCTGGGCACCAACGGATCTCCAGAATTCTGAGCTCGTTGGTCTTCTGAGTTTCAATCCCGTACCTTCGAAAGGTGCGGGATTTTTTGTTGGCTGAGCAGGCGTGCCGCGTGCGCGGAGCCGCCGGCATTCAGCTCGAAAACGAGCCGAAGCCCTCGAAATCGGTTGTCGGAGGAATGCGTTTGACGGGCGCGCAAGGCTGTCCGTGGGGCGTGTGGTTCGCCGTATCGACGGGTGCCGACTTTGCCGGCCCAGGAATATTCATTGCGGACACAGTTTTACCGCTACGCTTCCCGCGATTGAGCATAGCACGGCCATTCGACATGTTGAGGTCGCGCATCGGATAGCCTTGTTGGCGAGGGATTATTCAGAAAGTGCGCAGTGAACGCGCGCTCCGTGCTCATGTTCCGGGCCTCTGCGCCGCACGGGGCGTGGCCCGGCCGAAGCCGGGTTCCGCAGCGGGAGGCACGACCGACGTCCTGCGCCTCCTGGGCATCGGATCCAGGACGAAGCGCCGCGTCTCGGCTGCCGCACCGCCTTTTCAGACACGTGGGTGACCGCTCCGAGCGCTGCACCGATCCTGGCGGAACGCGAGGCGCGCTGAAGGGGGACGCGCCGGCCGCACGCGAACGGGGCGAACGCGGCGGCCGGCGCGCTCGCGGACGGGAGCCGGAAGGCTCGACCGCCGCGATCCATGATGGCCGCCGTCAACGCGCGTGGCGGCCGCTGGCTCCCGGCCGGCGTGCGAAGGGATCGGCCGGGTGGGAACGCCCTCGCCGACCTGCTGCGTCCCGGATGCCCGCCGCCTTTCCGAGCGGGCGTGCCGCTCGTCGACGGGGAAGCGGACGGCCCCCTGCACGTCCACGCCATCCTGCCGGTGCCGAGGGACCGCCGCGCGGGCACGGATCACGCGCGTCCTCCGCCGGGCGAGCCCGCGACGGGTCACGGCTGCTTGTGGATCGGATCGACCCAGTAGACGGTCTCGGGGCGCTCGGCCGCCTCGACGTCGGGCAGGTTCACCACCACCGCCTCGTTGTCCGAGCGCACCAGGACGCAGTGCAGGGGCTCGTCGGTCGAGGCGTTGATCTCCTGATGCGGCACGTAGGGCGGCACGAAGATGAAATCGCCGGGCCCGGCCTCGGCCACGTATTCGAGGTGCTCGCCCCAGCGCATCCGGGCGCGGCCGGAGACGATGTAGATCACGCTCTCCAGGGCGCCGTGGTGGTGCACGCCGGTCTTCGCGTCGGGCTCGATCGCCACCGTGCCGGCCCAGATCTTTTGGGCGCCGACGCGGGCGGCGTTGACCGCCGCCTGCCGAAACATGCCCGGCGTCTGCGCCGTGTTGGGGTCGAGCCGGTCGCCGGGGATCACCCGCACGCCGTCGTGCTTCCAGCGCGCCCCGGTCTCGTCAGGTCCCGCCGCGTGATCGTGAGGCTCGTGGGAATGGGAGTGGCCCTCGCCGCTGTCGTGCATGTCGATCCTACTTTCGCAGGCGCCATCATCGCATGGCGGCGCGCGGTTCGGAAAATCCGGGATCGACGACGGCACGAAAAAAGGGCCGGCATGGCGCCGGCCCTTTTCGGTGTTCGAAGATCGCGACGGGAAGGCGCACGAGCGAAGCCCGTGCGCCCAACCTGAAAAAATCAGTCGTTGATGGCGGCGA
>NZ_BPRD01000107.1 GCF_022179745.1 Methylorubrum podarium | reverse complement strand
AGCAGGTGGCCGCGCAGCTGACCGGCCGCTTGTGGTGGCCGTGGCCGCCCGGGTGGTGCTGGCCGGCCGAGGCATGCCGCTGGCAGTCGGGGCCGTCCGCCTGGAGGGCCGCTCCCGCGGGCGCGTCGGCGGAGCCGGCTCCGTGCCGGTGGTGGGCATGCGGGTCGGCGGCGGCCTGGTCGGCGGCGGCGTGATCGGCCGCGGCGTGGCGCTGCATCGTGCACGGCGCCGCCGGGGCGATGGCCACGGCCATCGCCAGCACGGCAAGCAACATTGCGCGAAGAACTGCCAAGGACCCAGAGACCCTGCCAAAACCCGACCCAATCGTCGCACGGATGGACTTGCCGGGCAACGCACGAACACTTTGATTTAATGTGAACCTGCCTCGGCCCTCGGCGCTGTTGGAATTCGGTCACAGGTCATGCCCGCGCGGCGGCCGAGAGGTGTCGAGATCGTGCCGGCGGGCTTCTGGAGGCTCGTGACTTGGGCGTCTCTGCGTAGGGTGCGATTGCCTGCGGCCTAGGCCGGCTCGCGACGATGCGGATCTCCCCAGGCGCCCGTGACGCCGGTCTTGCCTTCCGAGCTTTGGGCGGGGCCTCGATGTCAGTCCTGACCGGGGCAAGAGGGCGCCGGCCCGTGAGGCTAGGACGCCCGCCCCCTCGGCCTCCCGGGTGCCGGGTCCGAGATGGTCGCGATGCGACCTGATCCTGTCCTCGGTGCCGCGCCAGGGTGCACCACGGACCGCGCGGCCTCGTCTCACCGCCGAGCGCCGGCCGGCTCGGGGCGCTCGGTGACGGGGCGTTGGGGCGCGCGCCGGATCGAACCGGTCGTCAGGCCGTCGTCGAGCGAGCGGAATGCGGGACGCAATTTCTGATACCGTTCGTTGCGCCAAGCAGGGGGGACGTTGTCCCAGGCGCCGGCAAGGGCGTTACCCGGCATCCAGGCCATCAAGGCGGCGCCCAGAAGGGCGGCATGGACAGCTCGGTTCATGGCTACGTTTCCCTCTTCTCAAGAAGCTGGCGGCTTCTTGGAAGAGTTCGGGGCCGACGCGGAAAAGGTTGCAGACCGTTCGAATCTCGAACTGCGGTCGGGCCAAGACCCCGGGGCCGCGCCCCGGGGAGACCAGCCCGGCATTGCGGTGTCCCAGCGGCTCCGGGCCCGGTCTGCGCCCGGCCCGGTCGCAGCCTGACCGCAGCGGTCGGACGACACGACGAGATGGACGGCGTCGCGGCCTGCCGCCACCCGCGCGGAACCCGGCTCTCAGCGGGCAGGCTGCCGCCGCGCTTGCCCGACGTGGCCCGGAAAACCCAAGCCGAACCGATCCTGGGCTCGGGGCCGGGACAGCTCATCGGGATGGCGCGGAACAGATCCTGGGCGAACCGCCATTCGTGGGCGAGACAGAACCGGACTGTCTCGACATCGGCCGGTGGCACCGGCGCAGCCGCGGCGCAACCTCGCCGCCGAACTTCCGGACGATGCAAGCGCGGCACTTGGCCTGCGCGCCTGAGTTCACGGACAGCAGGTGTCCCTTATGCAGGGGGGAGCGCCAACAGGATCCTCTGACGTCGGCTGGACGCTCCCTCCTCCGGCCGTGGCCGTGTCCGCTTTCGGCGACGGGGAGAAGTTGTTCGGCCAGCCTGACCCCGACGACCCGGACGGCGGTGATTCCGGCCCGCGGAGAGCCTGGCCGGGACCGTAGCTAGCGGGCCCGCCAGACAAGGCGTCGCCGAGCCGTCGAGTCGTTGCCCTGACCCGTCGGCGGTCCGCAGCGAGGCCAGGGGTGGAAGATCTACTTCTCCTTCCGGATCTTGGCCTGGATCTCGCGCAGGCTCTTTTCGTTTTCCTCCTTCGTCTTCCGGGCTTCCTTCACCACCGTCTCGTCCTTTGAATGCTTGATGGCGGCCTCGGACATGTCGACCGCGCCCTGGTGGTGTGCCGCCATGCCCTTCATCCAGGCCAAGTCCGGATCGGGGTCCATCATGCCTTGCATCATCGCCTTGTTCATCTTGTCCATGGCTTCCATGGAGGCCTTCTGCAGAGGGCCCATGTTCTTCATGTCCATGCCCGACATGGACCCGCCCTGGCCGCCTTGGGCGAGCGACGGTGTCGCGCCGGAAGCCATGAGTGCCGTGGCTACGAGTGCGGTTCTCACTACCTTCATGCGAGCCTCTCTGTTCGTTTTACCCTGTGGGGGTACAACCCGGCGGCGTGATCCAGGTTCGCCGTCCGATCGCGCTTTTCTGTTGGGTTGGGTCGTAGGCCGGGCGCGAACAAGCCTGCTGCCATCCGGATGGCCGCGCCCGCCAGCCCCCCCGGCGTCCTGCAGCCGCGGTCTGGGGTGACGCCACGGGAACGCTGAGCTCCCGACGAGCGCGCCCGTCGCCGAGAAGGCCACGGGCGACGGGATGAGGGTGTCGGCGGGGCTTGGCACCCCGTGTCAGTGACGCCCTTCCCGGTGGTGGCCGCCCTCGCGCACGACCTCATGATGCTCCTCGTGATGGTCCGCCTCACCATGATGGCCGTGCGTCTGCCTGTGCTCGATGACGTGTCCATGGCGCTCCGCGCCGTGTTGGTCGCCGTGGGCGGCCCCGACTTCGTCGAGCGCCCGCGCCGGCCCTGCCGTGGACCCGAATGCGGCCGCGGCGGCCACGAGCAACCCGACCTGCAACAGTTTCGGCATCCCTTCACCTCCATCGTCGTTCTGCGGCTCAAGGAACGCGCTTGGCCCCATATACGATCCGGGGGTATACAGGCGTTTTTGTTGCCTCCGCGAGCGTTCCGAGCAAAATGGAGGGGCCGGCCGACAGCGGGCGGGCTGGGTCGCGGGGTGGGCAAATGGGCAGGTGGGGCCCTGTAACCATCTGCGCGTTTCCTGCGGATTGGTCCTGGCGGGCACTGCGTCCGTGCGAGGCGGCGGTACCGGGCCGGCCGCTCCGGTGGTCGAGCCCTTGCCCGCTCGCGGCTCGGGTTCGCCTTAGCCCCGGCGAAGGCTGCGCGGGCGGGTGGGCGCGTGTCCGGGGCCGGCACGCGCGGATCGAATGCGAGGCGAGCCGCGGTGACGTGTTTGATGGCCGGGTCAGACGCGTCTTCGCGGTGTGGCCGAGAGAGGCGTCTTGATCAGTCAGGAAGACGAGTTGCGGGCATTGCTATCGTCCGGCCTCGCCGGAAGCGCGGCGGACTACCGGTTGTTCCTGGAGCGACTTGGTCCCCACCTGCGGGCCTATTTCAAGGGTAAGCTCGCGCGCTCCGGACGCGCCGCGCCGGAGGCGGAGGACCTCGTCCAGGAAACGTTGATGGCGGTTCACACGCGACGGCACACCTACGACGTTGGCCAACCGGTCACGCCGTGGCTCTACGCCATCGCGCGCTACAAGCTCATCGACCATCTCCGGCGTACGCGCGCCTCCCTCGCCGACGTACCCGTCGAGGATGCGAGCGAGCTGGTCGCGCGCGACGACCACGCCGCCGTCGAGAGCACGCTCGACGTCGAGCGCCTGCTCGGTCGCCTTCCCGGCAAGATGCAGCAAGCGATCCGGGCCATGAAGGTCGAAGGTCTGAGCGTGGCCGAGGCCGCGACGCGCTCCGGCATGTCGGAATCGGCCGTCAAGGTCAGCGTCCACCGCGGGTTGAAGGCGTTGGCCGCCATGGCAGGAGGCAAAGGGGAATGAAGACCGACGAACTCATCGGCTTGCTCGGCGCGAGCTTCGCCAGCGAGCCTGCCAAGTCTCCCGGCATGCTGCGGCGGATCGCGCTCGGGGCCGCCATCGGGGCCGCCGGGGCACTCTGCCTCGCCCTTCTCGCATTGGGCGTCCGGCCTGACTTGGGTGAAGGCAAGTCACTGACCTTCCTGTTGGCCAAGCTGGCCTTCGCCCTCGCCGTCGGTGGCTTGGCCCTGCGCTATCTCGGTCGCATCGCTCGCCCAGGGGGCGAGAGGAGGGTGCATCTCGGCATCGCGGCCCTGCCGTTCGCGGCAGTCATGGTCCTCGCTGCCCTCAGCCTCGCCAACGCGCCGGCGGCCCACTGGGGGACCATGCTCACCGGCCATATGTGGCTCGAATGCCTCGTCTCCATCCCGGTGATCGCGGTGGTCCCCTTCGCGACCCTGATGTGGGCGGTCCGGAGGTTCGGCGCGCCGACGGACCTCGTCCGGGCCGGGGCCCTGGTCGGGCTCGCCTCGGGCGGCGTGAGTGCGATGGGCTACGCGATTCACTGCATGGACGACACCGTGCCCTTCATCGCGCTCTGGTACGGCGGGACGATTGCCCTCTGCACGCTGGCGGGCGCGCTTCTCGGGCCTCGCCTGCTGCGCTGGTAAGGCCGTCGGCTCACCCGTACGCAAGGGCGAACCGCTCCCGGCCCGCCGCCCGCTTCAGGGGCGGGTCAGCCCGGAGGCCTCCAGTTCGGCCGTGGGTACCCGGACAGGTCGCCCTGTCGAGCGGCCCGGACGCGCGGATGCGCGTCCCACGCCGCCTGCGTGAGCGCCTCCCCGTCGATCCGGAAGGCGCTCGTCCCGTCCTGCGCCACGACCGCCGGGCCGAGCGGATTGTCGAGGATATCGTAGAGCCCGGCCGCCTCGTTCCAGGCGCGGACCGAAACCGAACGGCCCTCGTCCATGAGGAAGGCGCAGTGCGTCCCCGCGGGATGGGGTGGCACGACAGCCCCTGCCCGCACGGGTGCGGCGGTCGCGCGCCCGGGAGGCGAGGGAAGGCCGGCGAGGAAGGCGAGCGCACGCTGTGCCAGAACTTCCTCGAACCCGCATTCCGCTACGCGCCTGGATGACGGCAAGGTCGAGAGGCCGGGCCCGATGGTAGGCCGCGATGTAGTCCCTGTCCTTGTCGGCGAGGCGGGCGAGCTTGGAAACGATCAGGTCGTCCGGGCCGGGGGCCACCACCGTCACAGTCGCCGTGCCGTGGCCTCTCACCTCCCGCACCACCGCGCGCGGGCCACGAGGGCGGCAGGCGGGCGGTGCGGTCGTCGACGCCGTCGATGTAGAAACCGTGCGCCGCGTGGAAGGGCGAGCCCTCGCCGAAGATGACGGAGATCTCCTCGGATGCCTCCGCGAGGTCGTCGTCCTGGGCTGCCTCCCAGGCCCGGGCGTTGGCGGGATAGGCGTCGATCTCGGGCGACATGCACATCGTGACCGGCGCGCCGGGCCAGCCTACGAGGATGCCTTGGCTGCCGACGACCACCACGGTGCGGGCCTTGAAGTGCAACGCCAGCGAGCGGGCGGTGCGCTCCAGGTCCGCGACCGTCCGGATCTCAATCGGACGGCTCACGCCGGAACGGAGGAGCCTTGGCGGCCGGCATGCGCCGCGCGCTGGGCGGCCGCGCCTTTGCGTGCCAGGCGCCAGATCCGCTTCCGGACGTTCGGGTCGCGCACGAACGACACGCCCTCCCCTTCCAAGAACGGCGAGGACAGCCGAAGCCGCTGCATACCCTCGTCCCACCGGGTGAGGAGTTGCCGGATCGTCCCCGGCGGCTGCCCGAGGATCTCGCGCCACTCGGAGACGAAGGTGCGCTCGGGGTAGTCCGCCTCAAGCCGCATGACGGCCATCTTGGCGCTATCGAGGATGCCCGGGTCGCGCGCGAGCCGACGCGCCACCAGCCGATGGATCATCAGCTTGGCACGGTCGTTCACGACTTCCCTGTTTACCTCGGGACGCACGGGATGCCTCTGGAGCCACACGCGTTTCGGACCGTGGGCATTATGCCCGACGCCCGGAGACCCGACAACGTCGGAGTTGGGGCTCGGTTCGACTTCCACAGAACTTCGGTCCCCGCGGATATGGGGTCTGGCACCGGTCTCTTTGACATCCTCCCCGCCCTGGAGGGCGGGGATTCCTACCGCGTGTCAGGCCGCGAGGGCCGGACCCGCCTCGGTGGGTTCCTGGGCCGACGCCCGAACGGGCGAAGTCTCTCCGCAGGCTTGCCGGGCGTACCCCGCCCTTGCGATGTTGACCGACGCCACGTCGTCCGCGTTCGCCGCGTACCCGCACGCCACGCACCGGAACACGGCCTGGCTCGGGCGGTTTTCCGCCGCCACGTGCCCGCATTCCGGGCACGTCCGGCTCGTGTTCGGAGCCGGCACCGGCAGCAGCCAGCCGCCGAGCCATTCCTGCTTGTACCCGACCTGCCGGCGGAACTCGCCCCACCCCTGGTCCAGGATCGCCTTGTTCAGCCCCGCCTTCTGACGGACGTTCACGCCCGGCTCCTCGACCGTCCCGGCCGCGCTCGCCGTCATCGCCCGCACGTCCAGGTCCTCGACGCAGACCACCGCGTGGTTCTTGCTGACGGTCGTCGAGGCCTTGTGCAGGAAGTCGGAGCGGATGCGGGCGATGCGTGCCTGGACCCGTTGTACCTTCGCCTTCGCCTTCCTCCAGTTCCTACTGAACTTGGTCTTGCGGGCCATCGCCCGCTGCGCCTTCGCGAGCGCCGCCTCGGCCTTGCGGAACGCGTTCGCCGGTTCGATGACGGTGCCGTCGGACAGCGTGGCGAAACGCGTCACGCCGACGTCGATGCCGACAAGCGTCGTCGACGGGTGGACCGGCTTCTCGACCTCGCGCTCGGTCTGGACCGAGACGTGCCACTTGCCGGCCTTCAGCGAGACGGTGACCTGCCCGACCGCGCCCTCGACGGCGCGGGAGGCGCGGTAGCGCATCCAGCCGAGCTTGGGCACGCGGATGCGCCCGTTCGGCTGGTCGAGCTCGACCTTCTGCGGGTGGCGGAAGGCGTCGTCCTTGCCCTTCCTCTTGAAGCGCGGGAGCTCGGCCCGCCCCTCGAAGAAGTTGCGGTAGGCGTGGTCGAGGTCCTTGAGCGCCTGCTGCAGGACCTGGCTGTGCACCTCCTTGAGCCAGGCGGTGGCGGGGTCGGCCTTCCAGGCGGTGAGATGCTTGCAGAGGTCGGCATAGGAGAGGTGCTTCCCGCCGGCGGCGTAACGTTCCTTCTGCAGGGCGAGGGCCTTGTTGAAGACGTAGCGGCGCGCGCCGCAGGAGCGTCTCATGAGCCGTTCCTGCGCGCCGTCGGGCCGGAGGACGAACCGGTATGCCTGGACGCGAAGCACGGACCAAGGCTAGAACGGAAGCGGAACGCAGGCAAGGGCCTTGGTACGGATGCCTGGATGGCGGCTGTCGCCGCCGGCGCTATCCATCCCCGCCCTTAAGGGCGGGGCTTTCCGCGCTTCTACTGTAACGCATCGTCCGCGCGTCCCGAAGTCGTCGGTAGCGGCGCCGTGAAGGCAAACGCGAAAGACGATGGAGCATTCGATGAAGTACATCCTTGCGACCTTGGTGGCCTCCACCCTCATGACCGGCGGCGCTTGGGCGCACCCGAGGCTGACCGGCGAGGCCGTTCCCTCGGCGGGCTGGAGCGTCCTGGAAGGCCCGACGGGAGCCGCGCCCGAGGTGACGGGCAGCCTCGGCCGCGTTTGGGAGGGGCGTGATCTCCAGGGACGGGACCTGAGGAGCAGCACGCGCGGGAACGCCCAGTTCCCCGAGCGTCCCGCCGAGGCTCAGAACCTCGGCGCCACTTCGGGCGGACCCGCGTTCTGATCAGCGTCGCGCACGTTGCGCACGCGGCTGTAACCCGCGGGCCCGCATTTGCGAACTTGTCGTCGTCGGGCTTGTCGCGAGCCCGGCGCGTCCGGGGCTAGGCAAGGCCCCCGATCAGTGGGATCCTGGGAGTGGATGTCGATCCGATCCACCATAGCGCGCCTGCTCACGGCCCTCGCCGTGCTCGGCCTGGTTGCTGGGGCGCTTGTCGCCCCCGCGCAGGCGCGCGCTTTCGCGGGCGGCGATTACCGGGACATCGTCGCGCAGCAGGACGACGTCGCGTCGCCGCACGTTGCGCCGATGCCTGCCGACATGCCGTGTTGCGATCCCGCACCCTCGGACCCGGACTGCCGCGACACCAAGGCCTGCCCCTTCGCGGCGGCCTGCGCCGCGAAGATCGTAGCAGGGATCCTGCCTACCCCACTTGCCGGTGATGCCCTGGTCGCCCCGGTCCTCCTGCCCGTTCGGCAGGACCATACCCGGCCAAGTTTGGCCGCAGCCCCGCAGGCCCCCCCTCCCAAACCGCGTTCCTGAGCCCGCCCGAGAGCGGTGCCGCCCCGTGCACGCGCGTGCACGGCAGCCTTCGCGCATCGCCGCCTCGCGGCGGTCCGAACGGTCGAGGCCCCGCGTCCAGACGCTCCGGAACAGGAACATCCCCGTGTCCATCGAACATCCCGCATCCCCGCCGCGTCCCGCCCCTGGGACCCCGGCGCATCCGGCGTGCCCCGAGCCGCGCGGCGCGCTTCCCCATCCCCCCGGCTCCGCGAATGGCGCCATGACGGGACGGGAAGGATTTTCCGCCGCTGACCAGGAGGGGCGCCGGCCGGCCGGAATGGGCGCATGGCTCCTGCTCGGGTTCGTCCTCATCGTAGGAGCCGTGGCGGGAGCCGGCGCCGGCTACGGGCTCGCGCGCGGCGCATGGGATATTCCCAACGCGGTCGCGACGCGGCTTCCCGCACCGGTCGCGGCGTGGCTGCCCCAGGCCGCGCGACCCATGCCCCCGGAGCTCAAGGGTTATGCCTTCGAGCTCCTGGATCCCGAGGCCAAGGCGGGCGAGGCGACCCTCAGGGTCCGCCTGCTCGACGCACGCGTCGGCAAGCCCGTGGCCGACGCGCTCGTCTACGCGCGCCGCCTCGACATGGCGCCCGACGGGATGCCGACGATGACCGGCAAGCTGGAGCCCGAGGCAAGCCCAGGACCGGGCATCCACGCCTTCAGGGCCGGCCTGACGATGGAGGGCCGCTGGCGCCTCTCGCTGGCCGCGAAGGTGCCGGGCGAGACCGGCACCGTCCACGACCAACTCGTGCTCAGGGCGGTCGAGTGATGGACCAGACGACACCGATCCACCTGGCGCGGCACCATGAGCGCGCCCCCCGGGGCGGCCATGCGAGGGCGTGGGTCGCGGGCCTCGTCCTCCTGCCCCTCGCCGTCGCGGGCGGGGCCCTTGCCGGGCTGAGGGCCGGCGCGGCGGGATGGCCCCTGCCGGCATGGTTGCCGCCGTCGGTCTCCGGCCCGCTCGTCGGTCGCGGCGCGAAGCCGGCCGCGGCCGCGGATGCGCCCGTCCTCTACTACCGTGATCCCGACGGAAAGGCGGCCTACGCGCTCGCCCCGGCGCGGACGCCCGACGGACGCGACTACCTTCCCGTGCGTGTCGGCGGGGATGTCGACTTCGAGCCCCGGCCCGCCGCGAAGGAGGCCACGGCGAACGCCACCTACGCCGCGCCCCCGGCCGGGGGCCGGAAAATCCTCTACTACCGCAACCCGATGGGCCTGCCCGACACCTCGCCGGTGCCGAGGAAGGACTCGATGGGGATGGACTACGTCCCCGTCTACGAGGGCGAGGCCGAGGAGGGCAACACCCTCAAGATCTCGCCCGGCAAGGTTCAGCGCACCGGCGTCCGCTCCGAGAGGGCCGAACGTCGCGTCGTCAGCCGCGCCGTGCGGGTGCCCGGCACCGTCACCCTCGACGAGCGGCGCGTCACCGTCGTGGCGACACGGTCGGACGCCTACGTCGACCACGTCGAGAACGTCACGACCGGGGACCGCGTGCGCAAGGGCCAGCCCCTGGTCCACGTCTACTCGCCCGAGATCAACGCGGCCGCCGCCCAGCTCATCGCCAATCCCGGCTTCGACGGGGCCCGGCGGCGGCTGCAGAACCTGAACGTCTCGGAGGAGGTGATCAACGAGATGGAGCGGACCCGGAAGGTGCCGATGGCCATCACCTGGTCCGCGCCTCGGGACGGCCTCGTCCTGCAGCGCACCGCCGTCGAGGGCATGAAGGCCGCGGCCGGCGACACCCTGTTCCGGATCGGCGACATCTCGACGATCTGGGTGCTGGCCGAGGTGCCCGAATACGACCTCGGCA
The DNA here is from genome assembly GCF_022179745.1 of Methylorubrum podarium. GTDB lineage: Bacteria > Pseudomonadota > Alphaproteobacteria > Rhizobiales > Beijerinckiaceae > Methylobacterium > Methylobacterium podarium. Next base: position 3,513 of record NZ_BPRD01000107.1, on the reverse strand, counting down.
GCGTCAAGGTCGGCCAGCCGGTCGGCGTGCGCATGCGCTCGCTCCCCGGGCGCGACTTCGTCGGCAAGGTCGGTCTGATCTACCCGCAGGTGAACACGCAAACGCGCACCACCCGCGTGCGCATCGAGCTGCCGAACCCCGACGGGGTGCTCCTGCCCGACATGTACGCCGACGTCGAGATCGGGACCGGCGCGACGAAGCCCGTCGTCGCGGTCCCGAACGATGCCGTCATCGACACGGGCGCGCGCCAGGTCGTGCTCGTCGACAAGGGCGAGGGCCGCTTCGAGCCGCGCGAGGTCAAGATCGGCGCCCGCGGCGAGGGCTACACCGAGATCCGCGAGGGCGTGCAGGCCGGCGAGCATGTCGTGACCGCGGCCAACTTCCTGATCGACGCCGAGAGCAACCTGAAGGCGGCGCTGCAGAGCATGGCGGCGCCCAAGTCCCCCGCCGAGCCCCGGGCGCAGGCCGAGGAGAACCCGGAATGATCGCGCGCCTCATCGGCTGGTCGGCCCGCAACCTCGTCCTGGTGCTGATCGGGACCGTCTTCGCGGTGGCGGCCGGTCTCTATAGCGTGCGCACCCTGCCGCTCGACGCCATCCCGGACCTCTCGGACGTGCAGACCATCGTCTACACCGAGTACCCGGGGCAAGCGCCCCAGGTCGTCGAGGACCAGGTCACCTACCCGCTGACCACCGCCATGCTCACGGTGCCGCGGTCGAAGGTGGTGCGCGGCTTCTCGTTCTTCGGGGTCTCGTTCGTCTACGTGATCTTCGAGGACGGCACCGATCCGTACTGGGCACGCTCGCGCGTGCTGGAATACCTGAGCGCGGCCGGCAAGCGGCTGCCGGCCGGGGTGACGCCGACGCTCGGGCCCGACGCGACGGGGGTGGGCTGGGTCTACCAGTACGCCATCGTGGCCAAGCAGCAGACGCTCGCCGAGCTGCGCTCGCTGCAGGACTGGGTCGTCCGCTTCGGCGCCTCGCGCGCCGAGGGGGTGGCCGAGGTCGCGGGCGTCGGCGGCTTCGTGAAGCAGTACAACGTCGTCGTCGACCCGAACCGGCTGCGCGCCCAGGGTATCAGCCTCAGCAGGCTCCGAGACGCCATCCGGTCGAGCAACGCCGACGTCGGCGGCCGCACGGTCGAACTCTCCGAGTTCGAGTTCATGGTGCGTGGGCGCGGCTACCTCAGAAGCGTCTCCGACATCGAGAACATCGTCCTGAAGACGGAGGCCGGCACCCCGCTGCGGGTGCGGGACATCGCCCGGGTCGAGCTCGGGCCGGACGAGCGGCGCGGCATCACCGAGATGAACGGCGAGGGCGAGGTGGCCGGCGGCATCATCCTGCAGCGCTTCGGCGCCAACGCCCTCACCGTTATCGAGGGCGCCAAGGCGAAGCTCGCGGAGGTCGCGAAAAGCCTGCCGGCGGGCACCGAGATCCTGGCGGTCTACGACCGCTCGCAGCTGATCGAGGCGGCCATCGACACCCTGAAGCACACGCTCGTCGAGGAGAGCGTCATCGTGGCGCTCGTCTGCATCGTGTTCTTGGCTCACCTGCGCAGCGCGCTGGTGGCCATCCTGATGCTGCCGGTCGGCATCCTGATGGCGTTGGGCGCCATGCATCTCCTCGGGATCGGCGCCAACATCATGAGCCTGGGCGGCATCGCCATCGCGGTCGGGGCCATGATCGACGCCGCCATCGTCATGATCGAGAACGCCCATAAGCACCTGGAGCGGGCGCCGCCGGGCAGGCCCCGGGTCGAGATCCTGGTCGAAGCGGCGGCAGAGGTCGGCCCGTCGCTGTTCTTCTCCCTCCTCGTGATCACGGTGAGCTTCCTGCCGATCTTCACCCTGGAGAGCCAGGAGGGGCGGCTGTTCGGGCCGCTCGCCTTCACCAAGACCTTCGCTATGGCCGCCGCGGCGCTCCTGTCGGTCACCCTGGTGCCGGCCCTGATGGTGCTGTTCGTGCGCGGGCGCATCATCCCCGAGCACCGCAACCCGCTGAACCGGCTGCTGATCTGGGTCTACCGCCCGGTCATCAAGGTCGTGCTGAGGGCCAAGGTGCTGACCATCCTGCTGGCGGTGGCGGCGCTCGGCCTGACCCTCTGGCCGGCCCGCCAGCTCGGCTCCGAGTTCATGCCGGACCTGAACGAGGGCACCCTGATGTACATGCCCACGACCTTGCCGGGCATCTCGGTGACCCAGGCCGGGGAGCTGCTGGCGACCCAGGACCGCATCATCAAGTCCTTCCCGGAGGTGGCTTCGGTCTACGGCAAGGCGGGGCGTGCCTCGACGGCGACGGACCCGGCCCCCACCGAGATGTTCGAGACGATCATCACCCTCAAACCGAAGGCGGAGTGGCGTCCCGGCGTGACGCTGGCGAGCCTCAAGGCCGAGATGGACAGGGCCCTGCAGTTCCCCGGCGTGTCGAATGCCTGGACGCAGCCGATCCGAGCCCGCATCGACATGCTCTCGACCGGCATCCGCACGCCGGTCGGCATCAAGGTCTACGGCACCGAGCTGGCCGAGATGGAGAAGGTCGCCCGACAGATCGAGGCGGTCGTGCGCAACGTGCCGGGCACGTCGAGCGCCTACGCCGAGCGGGTCATCGGCGGCTACTTCCTCGACATCACCCCGGACCGCGAGGCGCTCGGGCGCTACGGCCTGACGGTCGGGGACGTGCAGGACGTCATCGCGACGGCGCTGGGGGGCGAGAGCGTCACGAACACGGTCGAGGGCCGCGAGCGCTACACCGTCAACGTGCGGTACCCCCGCGACTTCCGTTCGGATCCGCAAGCCATCGCCACCGAGGTGCAGGTGCCGTTGCCGGCCGGCGGCACGGTGCCGCTCGGCGAGGTGGCCAAGGTGCAGCTGACCCGGGGGCCGACCTCGATCCGCACCGAGAACGGGCAGCTCGCGGTCTACATCTTCGTCGACATAACCGGGCGCGACCTCGGCGGCTACGTCGCCGAGGCCCGGGACGCGGTCGACAAGGAGGTCCAGCTCGCGCCGGGCACGAGCGTCCAGTGGAGCGGCCAGTTCGAGTACCTGGAGCGGGCGGAGGCGCGGCTGAAGATCGTGGTGCCCGTGACGCTGCTCGTCATCTTCCTGCTCCTCTACCTGAACTTCCGGCGCCTGACCGAGACGCTGATCGTCATGCTGTCCCTGCCCTTCGCCCTCGTGGGCGGCGTCTGGCTGATGTGGTGGATGGGCTTCAACATGTCGGTGGCGGTGGCGGTGGGGTTCATCGCGCTCGCCGGCGTCGCCGCGGAGACCGGCGTGATCATGCTGGTCTACCTCGACCATGCCTGGGACGAGCGTCGGGCCGCGGCCCTCGCCGCCGGGCGGGAGACCACGCGCGCGGACCTGTACCAAGCCATCATGGTGGGGGCGGTCGAGCGGGTGCGGCCGAAGATGATGACGGTCGTCGCCATCATGGCGGGCCTGCTGCCCATCCTGTGGAGCACCGGCGCGGGGTCGGAGATCATGCAGCGCATCGCGGTGCCGATGATCGGCGG